>NZ_JACIYL010000023.1 GCF_014359955.1 Thermogutta sp.
AATAACCAAACTCGAATATGGTTGTTATCTCACGGCCATTCTCTCCTACATGATGGTCCGACAGCAGGATTCCGTCGGACTGACTGTATTCGATGAAGATATTCGTCTTGACATGCCGGCGAGAAGTTCGCCGCAGCATTTCAATGAGATGATGTATCAGTTGGAAAATCTGAAACCCGGCAAAAAGACTGGTCTGGCCGACGTCCTTCATAAACTAGCCAATCGGTTTAAAAGACGTTGCCTGATTATATTAATCAGCGATCTTTATGACGACGAAGATAAGGTTATTCGCGCTCTTCATCATTTCCGTCACCGAAAACATGAGGTTATTCTCTTCCATGTCTTCGACAAGGCGGAAATCGATTTTCCGTTTGACGACCTGGTACTGTTGCAGGATCTTGAAACGGATGAGCGTCTGCAGGTGGATCCTCTCTACGTGCGTGAGGAATATCAAAAACTTCTGGCCGAGTTCATCGGTCGATATCGGCAGGCTTGTTTGGAAAGTGCAGTCGAGTATGTGATGACGGATACTTCGGTTCCATATGATTTTATGCTCTCTCGATATTTGACCAAGCGGAACCAGCTATGACGTTCGGTGTGGCGGCATTCTTACTGGCGGCCTTGGCGGCGATTATTCCGCCAATCCTCCATATGATCAATCGGCAGCGTGCCAAGCAACTGCCTTTCAGCACCCTGCGCTTTTTGAAAATCAGCGTGCAAAAGACGCGGCGACGCCGCCAGATCAGGGACATTTTCCTCATGTTGCTGCGGATGGCGGTCCTCGTTCTCATCGCAATTGGGCTGGCCCGGCCCACGCTGAGCAAAGTTCGATCACTGTTCGGCGGTTCTCAGGCGGCCGTGGCCATTGTGCTGGATAACTCTGCGAGCATGGGGTGGATCGATGAAGGACGGCCCCGTTTTGAGCTGGCCATCGCGGCGGCTAATCAGATTCTAGCGGAACTTCAGGCGGGGGATGAGGTCGCCCTGTGGGTGACCAGTGGTCGTTCGTATCCTGAACTGGGTAAATTCGACCGCCAGCATGATAAAGTCCGTCAGCTCTTGGCCCAGATCGCACAGCAAGGGCCAACCTTCGAGCGAGGCACACTCATGCCCCTGATATCCCAGGCCCGGGAGCAGCTCGCACAGTCGCAGGCGCCGCAACGCTACCTGTTTGTGATCACCGACAATCAAAGTGTCGCGTGGGAAGGATTAGAGGAGAACCGCGATCGCGCAACCGCGGATACCACAACCCGCGAGAGCGCTACGGAGGACCGGCGCTTGCGTGATATTCCGATTGTCCTCGTGGACTGCCAGAGAAATCCGCGTCCCAGCGTGGCGGTGCGAAAGGTGACGGTCCAATCCGTCCTCCCTGTGGCCGGCGTGCCCATGAAGGTCGTACTCGAGCTGTTCAATGCATCATCTGTCTCGCAGCAACGGGTTGCTGAAGTCTATGTGGATGGTAATAAAGTGGGGACGACACCCGAATTGACAATTCCGCCAGAGGGTGCCGTTCCAGCCGAGGTCGTTTTTACTTTGGATCGCGGAGGCATTCATCAGGGTGAGGTGCGACTTGTTGGAGAGGACGGGGCACGCTTCGATGACCGGCGCTTTTTTACAATCGAGATAGAGGCGGCCATTCCTGTCGCCGTCGTTATCAATGAACGCCGAGAAATCGCCTATCTCAATGATTCCTTCTATTTGGAAAAAGCGCTGGAGCCTATCGAAGGTCAAAACTGGGCAATTAAAACGACTCTTCTCACGTCAAACGAACTCACGACGGAGCCACTTTCCAATTACCGGATCATTTACCTGGTCAATTTGCAGTCTCTTGAAGCGTCGGTTGTAGAAAAGCTGGCGACATTCGTACGAAATGGCGGTCGCCTCGTGTGGGTCGCCGGTGAGGAGGTCGATCCCGCGACGTACAACGGTTGGAATGAGATGGCCGGGGGCAGTTTACTCCCCGTCCCGTTGGACTCCGTAAGAGCGGCTGACACTGAAGAAGGTCGCGATAGCTGGCATGTGAACTGGCTTGATGTTCAGCATGCAGCCCTCAGCGGATTTGCCGAGCCTCCGTCACTCTATCAGTCAATCCTTGTCTATAAATATGTCAAGATTAAAGCCGACGAAACAGACGGCGCCAGAGTGTTACTGCGGCTGGATGGCGAGGGGGACCCGCTGCTGGTGGAAAAACAGGTAGGCGACGGTATCGTGTTGTTCCTTGGGACGAGCGTGCATGTGGGATGGACGAATTTTCCCCTGAGGCCCATTTTCGCCCCGCTCATGGCGAGGCTGGCGTTCTATCTGGCAGGTGGGGAACCAACTCAGTCTGCGGGACTTGCCGGTCAACCGCTGGTCATACCGTTTCTGGGGCAGATCCCGCCGGGTGTGGTTGAAGTCACGCCGCCCAGCGGCTCTCTCATGCGATTTAACATTGATCCGCAAAGTAAAGAGTTCCGTTATAGCGATACTCATCAAATAGGCGTCTATCAATTCCGGCTTCTCGCTTCTGTTCGACCGGTACAGAAAGCCTTTGCCGTCAATGTGGATCCCGATGAAAGTGATCCCACAAAGATTGAAAATGCCACCCTTGAAGAAGCCTTTTCTGGAATTCCCGTGGTTTTTGCCGAAAACCCCGAGGATCTATCCCAAACATTTGATTTTCTGCGAAACGGGAAGAGTCTGGCCGAATTTTTCTTGACTCTCGTATTGCTCGGTCTCGTGTTTGAGACCTTTATATCCAACTGGTTCAGTCCCCGGGATGAAGAAAAACGTCCCCGGCCGCTGGAAGGTTACAGGCCGACAAGACGCCTCGCTCCCCAACTCGGCTGAATGGACCTGATATTCGAGGAAAACGTTTGGTCGCGAACAACCAGAACGCGACGGGGGCGAAGGTTCAGCCCCGTGCCGGACACGCAGGGAGAGAACGCCCCGACCAACGCCAGTTGACACTCGCGGTTTGCCTTGAATATCCAGCAAAGTATGCTCGGCCGAAGGCAGGCTCACTGCGTGGCATTCCGGATTTCCGGCGGCAATGTGAGAATCGATTCCGCCAGTTTGCGCCGGGCTTCTTCATATTCCTCCGGCTTATCCGCCCACTCAAACCAACTGGGAGTGAGCGACAGAACGAGACGTTGAGCCACTTCGGCTTTGCCGCCCCGGCGGAGAAGCTCCAAATAGTCATAATCCTCGATAGAGTCCCGCAGCGCCTTCAACCGCAAGGAGGGCACAATACCCTCATAGCCACATGGTCTGGCGGGATAGACGAGCGTTCCTTCCCCGTTGAACGTTAACGGTCGATTGGCGGGGCCCGGCCGGTACGTGTTCGCGTCCGTCCAGGGATCCTCGACCTGATCCCAGTAACTCATTCCACCCCAGTAGAGCAATCCTGTGATTCCGAAACGCCATGAAATCCAGGATGGCACCCGATAGTGGAGGAGCGGGTAGTCGATGTGCCACCAGGGCGATTTTTTCTTTCCCTGGCACAGGGCCGTGTACGCCCACATGATTTCACCGAGCGCTTGCCGCTGTTTGGCGGTGGGTTCATCGTAGAGTGGAAAGAGGGAGCACCAGATATCCACGGCACCATAAAGATCACCCCATGCCGGGTTCTGGGTCCGGGTCTGTTCCACGACAAGCACTTTCACCTTGGTTTGCGCTGCTCGGATCGGTTTACCCCAGTGACGGACAAACTCGTACGCCTCCGGATCGTTAGGTTCGTCTTTAAGATAGATGTAGAAGATGACGTGAGGGCGTGCGATCTCTGTGATAGCTTTATCCCACGCTGTCAGCCACGCCGTTAAGTCGTCGGGCGAGTCTGCCGGATCTTTCACCCTGCCCACCGGCGAAGGAATCTGGATCGCGTTGACGTGATAACGATCAATCCATTCTCTGAGGTGGGCAACGCTCTCGGCGGGCAACTGGTAGCCCCGATCATCCCGGCGGAGCACGAGCCATTCGGGAGGTGGATAGGCATTGATTCGATGTTCACTGACAAGATCGGCACACTGTCGGTCCACTGCTTCCCAGTCTTCCGGTGGTGACTCCTTTCCCAATCGAGCACGTTTCGAGTAGTAGGACCGCATCCGCTGCGACGGCGACCCGAACGCCGTGACAAGCGCCGGCGTACCGGGAAGGGTGAAGTCCCAGACCTCTAGCGTCAGAGGAATATGGAACGCATTGACGCCGCTTCCCCGCAGCATGACTTTTCCCGAGTATTTCCCGGGCGGCGTCCCTGGAGGAATAAAGAGATCCACATAGAAGCCGTGCGTCTGCTCGGCAGGGAGATCGAAAGGAAAGGCCCTGTACTTGCCGCGAAGTGGAACGTCCTTCAGGGGATCCCGGCTCGGAATCAGTGGATCGGGATACCAGCCTGGGCGAAAGGCCTCGTTGCGATATGTCCCCTCAGTAATAAGGATTTGATGTTCGCGATAGATTCGAAAATGTGACGGGGCTATTGTGGCATTTTGTGGTCCTTTCAGGTCCGTCACAGCGAGTTCGACCTGCGGAACTGGCTGGGAACTCCGAACAAAGACCTGGAAGCCCACCCATTCATTTCTGGCCGCGGCTACCTTGATCTCGTGTGCGGCAGGCTGAGGGGGCAGGTCCTCGCGGCAGAGCCGCCGCGTCGCTGCTTCTACCCAAACGGACAGTTCCGCCATGACGGGTCGGGAAGGTCCAACCCACCCCAAACCGCTTAATATCACCGAGCAGGTCCACAAGCGACTGACCATCCCATGACAAATACGGCGCATGCTCATGGTAGAGCTCCTTGACAAATAGCTATTCCAGGAAACAGGAATGCGGTTCTTTCCGGCTGCAGCGCGACTGCCTCGCGATGTCGTCCACCGAGGCGCTCCGTCCCCGCGAGATAGTGAGCTCCTTGAAAGATGTCTCATGGCGTCGCGTCCGTGGACGGCTCCTATTATCGCGGAAAGAAATCGCCGACGGTACTGGGAAGCGGGGGCCCTACTTTTCGCGGCCGGACTGTGCCCTTCTGCGAAGCTGAAAGAGAACAAGCGCGGTCTGCTCGGGCCGTACCGCGTCTGGCGATACGTGAGTCTGCTTGAAAATTGACTTTTCGGTTTGACGATGTCGGCTAAAATTCCCAGAGGGAACCACTCAAATGCGTTAATTCGTGTTGCTTTTTGCGTTGGGAAGTCGCTCAATGCCCCAGAACACAGCTCCCCAGTTTACAAAGCGGTTTTCGGACTATTCCTGGAAAGACATCCAGCACAGTCCGCTCATGCTTTACTATGAAGTCACCCAGGCCTGTGACCTGGTGTGCAAGCACTGCCGAGCCTCGGCCCAGCCATCAGCCCATCCCGAGGAACTATCTCCCGACGAGGCTCGGGCTCTCATCCAGGAAGCGTCTTTGTTTCCCAAAAAACCGAACATCGTTTTTACGGGCGGTGACCCCCTCAAGCGTCCCGACATCTTCGACCTGATCGGCTATGCCCGAGAGTGCGGCCTCAATGTCGCTCTGACACCGTCGGCAACTCCGCTGGCCACCGCCAGTGCTCTCAAACGGGCCAAGGATGCGGGGGCCACGGCACTTGGGGTGAGTTTGGATGGTGCCGACGCGGTGACGCACGATGCCTTTCGCGGCTGGCAGGGTAGTTTTGACCGCACGATGGAGATTCTGGCGATTGGCCGGGAGCTGGGGTTCTATCTCCAGGTGAATACGACCATCACCAGGCGGAACGTCAACCAGGTAGAGGCGATGGCCGAACTGCTGAATGACCAGGGAATCCACATGTGGTCGGTGTTTTTCCTGGTTCCTGTCGGCCGTGGCGTGTTTGAACAGCGGATTACACCAGAGGAATACGAGCAGGTGTTCAAAATACTGTGGGAACAGGCTCAGACTCGGCCGTATGCGATCAAGACCACGGAGGCACCGCATTACCGCCGATTCGTCCTGGAAGAGCTGCGACGCCTGCCGGAGGAGAAAGTTTCTCCGAAGGCAGTCCAACTGGCCAAACGTCTCACGCTGGGCGTCGGTGATGGTAAAGGAATCATGTTTGTGGGGCATACGGGAGAAATCTACCCGGCCGGTTTCCTGCCCATCCAATGTGGCCGGTTTCCGAAGGACTCGATCGTCAAGACGTATCAGGAGCACGAGGTCTTTCGCGCCCTCCGTAACCCGAATCTGTTGGGGGGAAAGTGTGGCGTTTGTCGTTATCGCTACGTCTGTGGCGGCAGCCGTGCTCGATCGTATGCGGTGACGGGAGACTATCTGGCTCCGGAACCGGATTGCGTGTTTTTCTCCGAAACGGACGTTCCTTTCCAGCCACACTGAACGGACTTTGATAACCGACCACCGGCGGTTTTCGGCGATTCTGCTCGGCCCGGGAATGTACCGCCCGGAGAGCGGAACCTTGGGGCGAGGTCTGTCGTCGGTCTGCGATCGATGTTATCACGCGAGCGGGGAGGCTTTTCTGGGAAAATACGCCCAAAAAACTGCAAAAGCCGGGGAAGTTAGCCGATGCTTTTGGACAAGATGGTCAGACGTTTCCCCTAAAAGGCCGGTTTTTTGCGGATTTTTGCGGGTTCCCATCTTGAAATCCTGGAAAAATTCGGTCTAATCATGACAAACGTGGCTGGAGCCCGCAATTGCGGGGCGTAGGACGGACGGATTTGGTTTGCATCGTGTGTCACATGGTTTAGGAGGTACGTGGCGTATGGCAAAGGACACCGCAGCAAAGAAGCCCCTCACCAAAACACAGCTCGTGAAGGCCCTGGCAGAGGCGACCGGCCTCAAAAAAGCGGATGTCGAGGCGGTATTGAGCGCCCTCACCGAGGAAGTGAAAAAGGCCCTGAGCCCTCGTGGACCTGGAGCGTTCGTACTTCCAGGCTTGCTGAAGATCAAGAAGGCGAAAACGAAGCCAACTCCTGCCCGCCAGATGCCCAAGCCCGGTAAGCCGGACGAGATCATCACGATTCCCGCGAAGCCGGCCCGGAACGTGGTTCGCATTCGGGCGTTGAAACAACTCAAGGAAATGGTCTGATTCGAGCTCTGGCAGTTCGGTCAGCTTCGGCTTCGGAAGCCGGTGCCGAGTATCGGTAGTGGCGTGTCGCCTTTCGACGGGCGGCAGAGGGAGGTCTTTCCCAGCCAGCACGTCCGAAGGCGCCATACATCGCCGGCCGTGGCATTGACCATGGGCGATGCGAGCTACTTGGCGGCTCGCTAAAGGACACGCAGGCGCTCGATTTTCCCAAGCCAACTGGACGAGTGCCGCCAAGGGCGATTTCGCTTCACCGTAGGCCGCGTCAACGTGGCAGGGTGGCTTTTTCCCTGCTACGTTTTTCTTTTTTGCAGAGACTGCGACCGAACCAACGGATCGCCGGTGGCTCATCCGCAATTGGTAAAGCCCCACGACTCGTCCGATATCCCCGGCGATTTTTATCCCTGTGTCCCTTCTACTGATCTGAGCATTTCTTGTAGAAGTTCGATCGGCAGCCCGACCACGTTGCTCTCGCTTCCCTCAAGGATCTTTAGCCATCCCAGCCGGTCCTGATAGCCGAACGCCCCAGCTTTGCCCTCCCACAGGCCGGTGCGCAGGTATTCTTCGATGGCTTCATCTGGGATGAAATCCATCACAAGGCGGGTACAGGCGACGCGGATATCGGGAGGACGATCCGGGTAATCCCAGAGACACACGCCCGTGAAGACACGATGCTCGGTGCCCCGCAACAGACGTAGGATCTCCCGGGCATGGTCCACGTCGTGGGGCTTGCCGATAAGCTGACCGCGACATTCGACCACGGTATCGCAGCCGAGGATCAAACCGCGGCCCACTTTCTGACCAACATTCCGGGCTTTTTGAAAGGCCATCCTCGCTGCAAATTGGGCCGGATTTTCCCCGCTGCAAACGCCGCATTCGGCAGAGTCGTCGGGCGGAATGACACGGAAGGGAATGCCCAACTGCTCCAGAAGTTCCCTTCTCCGGGGAGATTGACTTGCCAGCACAAGTTCTCGGCAAGGGCGGTCAGCCATGGAGTATCGTGAGTCCTTTTGTTCCTCAGCCAAGAATTGTCAGAATTCCAGCGCTCGCCGTCAGGCGGATGCGTTCCCAACGCGTCTATCCGACCATTATACTTGGTGGAGAACCCCCGCCTTGTTATGGAAGTGCGGCGGCAAAAGGACTTGCCGAAAACGAAATTGTGCTTCAGAATGAGCTTCGAGAATGAGAGGGCATGGGAACCTCTATCCTGTGGGAGGCCTACCTATGTGTCAACGTTTCCTGCTGTTGGCGGGTTGCTTCGTTGCGTTCGTCGCCAAGTCGTTGCTCGCGGCGCCGGCCGGGCAAGAACGGCCGGAGCGCCCGAACTTTATCGTTATCAACATCGACGACCTGGGTTACGCAGACATTGGACCGTTCGGCTCGGAGATCAATCGAACGCCCAATCTTGATCGGATGGCCGCGGAAGGCCGAAAACTCACTTCGTTTTACGCAGCACCGGTGTGCTCTCCATCCCGCGCTGCTCTGATGACGGGGAGTTATGCGAAACGTGCGCTCCCTATTCCTCATGTGCTGTTCCCGGCCGATCCGGTGGGTTTGGCACCCGAGGAAATAACTGTTGCAGAACTTCTGAAAACCGCAGGCTATCGGACAGCCCTGATCGGGAAGTGGCATCTGGGGGATCAACCGGAATTTCTGCCACTTCAGCAAGGTTTCGATGAGTATTTTGGACTTCCGTATTCCAACGACATGGGGCCCGCCGAGGATGGCGTGAAAAGCAGTCTCGGCCAGCCGCTTCCCAAGCCGCGCCCGGGCCAAAAAGGTCAACCTCCCCTGCCGCTTATGCGCAACAACACGGTGATCAAGCGTGTGCTCCCCGACGATCAACAGGCGCTGGTCGAGATGTACACCAAGGAGGCGGTGAGATTTATTCGCGACAATCAGAGCCGACCATTCTTCCTCTATCTCGCTCACAATGCCGTGCACTTTCCGATCTACCCGGGCAAAAAATGGGCGGGACGCTCACCGCATGGGATATACTCGGACTGGGTCGAGGAAGTGGATTGGAGTGTGGGGCAGGTCCTCGATACGCTTCGGGAAACCGGGTTGGATCGAAAGACCCTCGTCCTATTCGTAAGTGACAACGGCGGCACGCCGCGGGCCGTGAATCGTCCCTTGCGTGGTTTCAAAGGAAGCACGTGGGAAGGTGGAATTCGAGTTCCCGCGATTGCCTGGTGGCCGGGCCAGATCCCGCCAGGAACGAGCACCGATGTGATCGTGGGTATGTTCGATGTTCTGCCCACTTTCGCCTACCTGGCCGGTGTTCCGCTTCCCAAAGACCGCAAATTGGACGGTATGAACATCTGGCCCCATCTGACCGGGGAGGCAGATGGTCGGCCAGCGCATGAGACTTTCTATTATTTCCGCGGGCTCGTCCTAGAAGGTGTTCGTCACGGCGACTGGAAGCTGCGGGTGGCAGCGAACGCAAAGGGCAAGCCTGAACTTTACAATCTGCGAGAAGACATCGGCGAGTCGCGGAATGTGGCCGCGGAGCATCCCGAAATTGTCGCCGAACTGGAAAAGCTGATGGCAGAAATGGATCAGGACCTTGGCCGTGACGGGATAGGCCCCGGTTGCCGTCCGCTGGGTCGAGTGAGTAATCCTCGTCCTCTTATCGATTATGACGGGACAATTCGACCGGGATTTGAGCCGAAGTGAATGGCGTCACCCGCGCAAACCACGGCAGCGCTTCTGACAAACGACCGTCGAGTCGGTGCCCCAGGATTGAGCGGTCTTTCCACAGGCAGACAAGGTCAGTCTTTTCGGGGTCGGTTGTCAACGCGGGAAAAAACGTTTGGTAAGCACTCCGGCAATTTACCTGTGCCGGTGGTTTCCTTGGGAGGGGTGGCGTCTATTGAAATGCTCCCATTTAAGATAATGCATCATGCATCGGAAGGCCGCGAATCAGGTTGCGTTTTTATCCAACTTTTGCCAGTTGCAAAGGAAGTAACCCTTGGCTGACACGGCGCTTATTGAAATAACTACGGTTGTCGCGCTTGGCGGATTGGGGCAATGGCTTGCGTGGCGACTGCGTATTCCCGCCATTGTTTTGCTTCTTGGCCTGGGAACCCTTGCCGGTCCGGTCCTTGGGTTTCTGCATCCGGACGAAGTCTTCGGTGAGCTTATTCGGCCGTTCATTGCGCTCTCCGTTGGATTGATCCTGTTCGACGGAGGGCTCAATCTGCGATTCCGCGAGTTGCGGGGAATAGGGGGTGTCTTCGGGCGTTTGATGACAATCGGAGTGGCCGTCACATGGGGGCTTCTTGCTCTTGCCGGCCGATATGTCCTGGGGTTAACCTGGCCGGTGGCGGCACTCCTCGCGTGCATTCTGACGGTTACCGGTCCTACGGTGATTGGTCCCATCCTGCGGCACCTCCGCCTGCGTGGCAGGATGGCGTCGCTTCTCAAGTGGGAGGGTATCCTCATCGACCCCCTGGGGGCCATTTTAGCGGTGCTTGTTTTTGCGGCTCTTGAACAGCAGAGCCTTAATGCCGGGGCGTGGGAAATCGGCATCCGACTCGTTCAGACCCTGCTGGTAGGATGCGGTGTGGGCATCGCAATGGGGCTTGTGATGGTAGCGGCATTTGCCCGATTTTGGATCCCCGATTTTTTGACCAACCCGGTCTCCCTCATGCTCACGCTGGTGGCCTTTGTGCTTGCGAACACCCTGTGTCATGAGTCCGGCCTTCTCGCAGTGACCATCATGGGCATGGTGGTGGCCAACCAGCAGAAGTTCGCCATCCGCCAATTGCTGGAGTTCAAGGAAGCGCTGACGGTTTTGCTCATCTCTGTCTTGTTCGTCATTTTGGCGGCGCGAATCCGATGGGAGTATCTTCACGGACTGGGATGGCAGAGCATCGTCTTTTTATTGCTGGTCATTCTCGTCATCCGACCGGTAGCCGTGCTGGTGTCCACCTGGGGAAAAACACTGGGCTGGAATGAGCGGCTCTTTCTGGCCGGAATGGCACCGCGCGGCGTCGTGGCCATGGCGGTCGCTTCGGTAGCGGCTTTGGCTCTTTCCGAGGGCCAGTATGAGGGTGCAGAAAAGCTCGTGCCCGTCACCTTGCTCGTCGTCTTCGGAACATCTGGCGTCTACGGACTGTTAGCCGCGCCTCTGGCCCGGTTTCTCCATTTGATCCAGGAAAATCCCCAGGGCATCTTGTTCGTCGGCGCGAGTCACTGGGTCCGTGAACTTGCGATACTGCTTCAACGGGAAGGTTGCCGGGTCGTGCTGGTGGACTCCAACAGGCAGAATATTACCGCTGCCCGTCTGGCGGGACTCCCTGCCATTCATGGCGATGCCCTTTCGGAAAGTACGCGCGAGAGCATCGACTACATGGGGCTGGGGCGGATGCTGGCGGTCACATCCAACAACGAGGTCAACTCGCTGGCCTGCATGATTTACGCGGAGGACTTCGGCAGGCAGGAAGTGTACCAACTCCCCTGGCTGGCGCCGAAGGAAAAATCTCGCGACCCTGCGTCGCCCGAACACAGGGGGCGCCTGCTTTTCGGAAAAGACCTGACTTATTCCAAAATCATTGAGATTTTCTACCAGGGTGGGCGGTTTAAGAGCACAAAAATCACCAAGGAATTCGACTTCGCCCAGTACAGGGCAATGTACGGCGACAAGGCTCATCTCTTGTTTGTGCTTCGGGCGGGAGGCACTGTCGTTGTGATTACGGATGGTCCGCTCCCCGACATCCGTCCCGGCGACACCGTTATCGCCCTGGTTCAAGGAGGTGAAAATGGGGCGATTCAGCCGCCGGATACCGCGGCTCCGGCTGACGCAGACTCCCAGCAGGGGTGAACGAACGCTGACCCATCCCCAGTTTTTTCTGGGTTTGTGAGACGCTGAAGGTTCGACGTGTGATCGGGCCAATTCATGAACTGCCCTTTCGGTATTGAATTAAGCAGACAAAGATTGGCCCGTGGATTGGTCTACCAGACGTCGGAACGTGGGCCCGAGAGGCAGGCCCTTTCGAGCGCGAATTTGGCTCCCGCCGAAGGTCTCGATGCGGTCTGGGGGCGAGATGGCGGGAGAGAACGAGCGGAGATAACTCGGGAAAGAACGGGGTAACCACGCGGTTCACCCGAGGGTAAAATGAGTAAGACACGGTTCGTAAAATGATGAAGAGTCGTGATTTTCTGACCGGAAAAGTGTGATCACCTCGCAACACCGCGGAGGACGAGATGCAGGACGAAAGGATTCCTGTTACCCGAGAGGGCTACGAAAAATTGCAGCGCGAGCTTGCGGAACTTGAGGACCAGTTGGTGGAAGTGACCAAACGGGTGGCGGCCGCTCGCGAAGAGGGCGATCTGCGAGAAAATGCCGAATATCATGGCGCCCGGGAAACCCAGGGCCTTATCATGGCCAAGATCAATTACCTGCGAGACAAGATTGCGCGGTGCGAAATTGTGGACCTGAGCCGGATGCCGCGCGACCGGGTGGCCATGGGTTGCACCGTCACGGTCCGAGATCTGGCCACAGGCGAGGTCATCAAATACACCCTCGTGGGGGTGGGTGAGGAGGATTTTGAGCAAGGGCGCATTCCGGCCAACAGTCCGCTGGGGCGAGGGCTGATCGGTAAAAAACCCGGAGAAATGGCCGAGATCCGCGTTCCTGCCGGAATTCGACGGTTGGAAGTCCTCGAAATCAGCTACGAAGAATGACCGTTTCCTCCGCCACTTCGTTCGCTCTGGCAGCGGTTTCACACCGGCCCGGGCACGCAGGGGCCGTCGATGGGCCTGCCTGCCAGCTGGGAGAACCAGTATTGCCCGTGTCCCACGCTGGTGAGAAACCATAAACTCTTTGCCGTGCTTCGGCGACGATCTGATTTCGCACTGACCACGGGGGCGAGATTTCGGGCAGGCCCTTGAGCGGGCGGTTCTCACGTGTTATGGTAGTGGCCGAGCGACACCGGCCGTGCACCGGTGATCGAGGTGCCGCGTACCGGGCGAATAGGTCCACCGTATATCACACCCCCATAGGAGAACGGTCATGGTCAAACTCCATCGTCGCCAGTTTCTCAAACGCAGCGCTGCGCTCGCTTCAGTGGCGTATTGTGCACAAATTGTCCCCTCTCGGGGCGAAACCGCTCAATCCAAGCTCAATATCGCGGCGATTGGTGTCGGAGGAAGGGGCCGGGCCAATCTCAACGCTGTGAAGGACGAGAACATCGTCGCGCTTTGCGATGTTGACGCAAATAACCTGGGCGAAGCGGCGAAACTGTTTCCGCGCGCGAAGCTGTACCGCGACTTTCGCCGGATGTTCGACGAAATGGCGAACTCAATCGACGCGGTGGTTGTGAGCACTCCCGATCATACACATGCTCCCGCTGCGGCCGCGGCGATGAAACTCGGCAAACACTGCTACTGCGAAAAACCTCTTACGCATTGTGTGTACGAAGCCCGCTATCTAACAGAACTTGCGGCCGAGAAAAAAGTCGTGACGCAAATCGGGACGCAAATTCATGCGGGGGACAATTATCGTCGCGTCGTGGAATGGGTGCAGGCAGGGGTCATAGGTCCCGTCCAGGAAGTGCACGTGTGGTGTGCGGCCAGTTACAGCGGCGGCGATACGCCGAAAGACACCCCGCCAGTCCCACCATATCTCGATTGGGACCTCTGGCTCGGTCCCGCACCCTACCGGCCCTACCACCCGGCATACGTCCCGTTTCGATGGAGAGGCTGGAAGGATTTTGGGAGCGGAGCCCTGGGAGATTTCTTCTGCCATTATTCAGACCTCGCTTTCTGGGCACTGGGCCTCAAGTATCCAACCTCCGTGGAAGCTGAAGGCCCACCACCGCATCCCGATAGCACCCCGCCCTGGCTGATCGTCCGGTATGAATTTCCAGCTCGGGGTGAACTTCCCCCAGTACGCTTGACCTGGTACGACGGGGGCAAGCGACCGCCGCTGCAGGCTGAGGCAAAGCTTCCAGATTGGGCCTCTGGCGTCCTTTTTGTGGGTGAAAAAGGGATGATCCTTGCCGACTACGGACGGCGTGTGCTTTGGCCTGAAGAAAAATTCGCGGGTTTCCAACCACCTCCGCAGACGATTCCTCCTTCCATCGGGCACCACCGCGAATGGATCGAGGCCTGCAAAACAGGCGGAACAACAACCTGCCATTTCGGATACTCGGGCCCCTTGACTGAAGCGGCCCTTTTGGGAATGGTGGCTTTCCGGGTGGGCCAAAAGATCAACTGGGATCCCGTCAACTTGAAAGCGGTCAACTGTCCGGAGGCCGATATCTGGATTCGCAAA
>NZ_JACIYL010000230.1 GCF_014359955.1 Thermogutta sp.
GTCCTTAACCCGGCTTTGTATGGGCCGCCGGGTGCGAGTTCAGTTGGCTTAACAGGTATAAGGAGAAAGGAGACAGGCCATGGCAGTTCCTCCGTTTGGTCCGCAATCTCTGGAGCAACTCCGTCGCGAAATGGATCGGTTGTTCAACAGCTTTCTCGGTGAGCTGCCCGAAGCTCCCTGGCCGTTGCAGGGGCGAGAACGCTTGCCGGTAAACATGTGGGAAACCTCGGAGGCCTTTTATGTGGAAGCGGAAGTTCCCGGCGTGACACAGGATCAAATTGACATCTCCGTGACCGGCAACGAGTTGACCATCAAGGTGCGGCGGCCGCAACCTGCCGAGGAAGGCGTTACCTACCATCGACGGGAACGTGCGACAGGGGAGGCCACGCGGGTGATCCGGTTGCCCGGTGAAGTCGATCACGAACGAGTTCAGGCCGATCTCCAGCTCGGTGTGCTGACGATTACGCTACCGAAGGCCGAAGGAACCCGGCCGCGCAAGATCCCCGTGAACGTCCGCACGGGGTGAGTCCAAGGACCGAACATCCCTCTCTGAACCATTGGGAGTCAGCAAGTGGCAAGTGATCGGGAAACCTATTCTCCAAAAATAGCAATTAAGGAGGGTAAGCTATGAGGCATCAACACGGTGGGAAACGCGCAGCCCAGGCGGCTCCGGAACATCTTCGAGGCGATCGGTTTTACAGCCCGGCTGTCGATATCGTGGAAAAGCCTGATGAGATTCTCCTTATCGCGGATGTGCCGGGGGCTAAACCGGAAGACATCGACGTTCAATTCGAGGATGGCACGCTGACGCTGCATGCCCGGGTAGCTCCCCGGTATGGTGAGGGAGTGGAATTTCTGCGGCAAGAGTACGGGGTGGGCGATTTTCTACGGGTCTTTCATGTGAGTGAGGCCATTGACGCGGCCAAGATTTCGGCGGAATACGCCAATGGCGTCCTCACGCTTCATTTGCCGAAATCGGCGGGCCTGCGTCCGCGAAAGATCGAGGTTGCCGTCAAGAGTTGACAGAATCTCGCCGTCCCACAAAGGGCGAACGAATGGGCGTCCAGCCTCCAGTGTTTGGGCGGCTGCGACCGCCCGCGATTCTTTTCACCCTCAAGCCGTTAGCTCTCAGTCCACAAAAAGGAGCGTTTGATAGGGCGCCAGCTCGAGGTTCAGCGCGTTGTTCTGCGGCGTCACCATCTGTTTGCCGCCGGTCGCGGGATCGAGTTGCATCCAGGCATGCTCGGTGACTCCCCGGAGGCTGCCGTGATAGATCTCCTGGCCGACGTTCACGAGCACCAGGATGGTGTGATCATCGCGTGAGAACCTGCCTAAAACGATGCGGTCGTTAGGCGGCTGGATCGACAGATCGGGCTGAATCCAAGCCACGGCGTTACTGGCGTTGATGGTCTTTTCCGGACTGTCGTGAATCACGCGCCCTTTTTGGGCGGTGAACTGTTCCACGACCTTCTGCGCTTCCGGGGGCAGCTCAACTCCCATGGGAAACACGAGTGTGGCGATTTCCGCATTGCCGGCACGGAGGGTTCCCCTGGGCGTGACTCCTGCCCGGGCGAGGTGTTCGTGGTCGATGAGGATGAACGGGATTTGCCTTCGCTGGAGCGTCTGCCCGATCCGAACGAAGGAGGAGATGATCTGCTGAGCTCGCGGCGGAGCGGGAGACTGATGCAGCGGACCGGCGACAGGACGATACTGGGCCCACAGATCGTAAATCGGATAATAGAGGGCCACCCGCGGCTGGGGCATGGCCGGCTTAAGAATCGTATTCAAACGTCCGACAAACTGCCCGTACTGCCAGTTCTCGTCGGGGGTTCTGTCTTCCGGGCTGTAGTACAGCGTGAATTCGGTGACTCCCCAGGCGGCCTGCCAACCGGCGGTGGCTTGCATCTGCTGGAGGCTCACAGGCCCGGCACCGGACATCTTTTGGGCGAAGTCGCTCACTTCCGTCATGACCCGGCGATGACCTTCCAGAAGAGCGCCGGAAAGAGGCATGGCGGCCGTCATCCAGCTCATGTGGATGACCGACTCGGGATTGGAAGTGAGCATGTCCAGGCCGGGGATGTCCATTCGTGAAATGGCCTTCAGTCCATTGCCGTAAAGGGGCACGTGATGATAGATGGATTCTTCGTGGAGATTATGGCCGGAGGAGGCCACCCCGTGTGCCCGGCACCATTGTTGAATCTGCCCGAAGTAGCGATCGGCCACCAGGTCCGCCACCGTGCTCCAGAATTGGCGTCGGATGCGATGATCTTCTGACGAATCCCCCTCAAAAAGGCTCTTCCACTGGGACTGGATGTCTTCACCCCATCGCCGCCGGTAAACGTCGGCGAAATCGTGGCACCATGGTATGGTGGGAAGTGGTTTAACGTTCGGATCAACCGGGTCTTCGACGGGGACTCTGCTGCGGGCGGGTTCAGGGATCGGCCCCAAATCCACCGCCATCAGGGATGGCTCATCGGTGAAGAAGGCCACAATCGTTTTTCCAAAGTATTCACCCACTCTCTGATAGTAGGCTTCATGTGTGAGCTTGATAAAGCGTGCCGTGGCGCGTTCGTCCATCAGATTGATATACCGCCGGAGCGCATGATAGTTGTTCGAAGCATGCGTGTGCTCGTACGCCCGGCGGAAAAAGTATTCAGGGTTCCCCAGCGGATCGCGCGCGAGAACGAGGGCTTCCAACTCCGGATGGCCACGCAGAACGAGCCCACCGGCGGTTCCACTGGGATAGCCTTTCTCGTCGTAGATCCAGACCGGCATGCCCAGTTGTGCGCACATCTGGACGCCAGCCACGAACGATTTCCAATGCTCTTCCGATTCGAGATAGTGATCGAACATCACATTGCACACGATGCCACCACGCCCGCGGCGCAAATAATAGGCAAGCCCCTCGTCGGATTGGGGCTGCGCTGCAGGCTGCTGGAGGATCTGTGCCACCGCATCCGCTACAAGCATCCGGGGCGAAAGCCCGTGAACAATCTGCAGGGGTCTGTCAGCGAGTGCCGGTCTGTCCCAATGGACGAGCCATTCCGAGGGCACTTCCCCCCAACTTTGGGCTGCTGGGGCGGCAGAAGCCAGAATAACTGCGGCAGAGATCAGGAGAAATGAGCGTACAGAGGGCTTCCTTCCCCAGGCGTGATAAAACCGCTGGCACATCGGGACAACCCTTTTCAAAAAAACGGAGCTTGAATGCCGAACCTCCTCTCGAGGGAGGCCCGAACCTGGCGGGAAGATTTTCCTCTTCGCGCGGGTCTATGCCGGGTGGTTGCCCTTGAAGGATACATTGTTCGGGCGCAAAAATCGAGCGCCCCCAGCGGGGTTGGGGGCGCTCATGAAAGGGGAGGGGAAGGGGGCGACTTCTGCAACTCAGGCACCCTGGGCTACTGGCCAGGGCCTCCATCGCTGATCTCTCAGCCTCCAGATCAGCGTTTCATCAATATTCCGGAGGCGAGTGGCTACCGCCTTTTTCTTCCTTGGGCTTTTCGGCCACCAGCGCGTCACTGGTCAGCATGAGGATGGCAACGCTGGCCGCATTCTGAAGGGCGGTGCGAACCACCTTGGTCGGGTCGATGACACCCGCTTTCACCAGGTCCTCAAACTGCCCGGTGAGAGCGTTATAGCCCATGTTGCCCTTCATTTCGGCGACTTTCTCACAAATGATGCTGCCGTCCTGGCCGGCGTTGGCCGCGATCTGAGTGATCGGGGCACGGCACGCCCGGAGGACGATCTCGTAACCCACCTTTTCATCGGTGGTGAGACCCTCGGGCGAGCACTGGGCCGCCGCACGCAAAAGCGCCACACCGCCACCGGGGAGGATCCCCTCTTCGACAGCCGCCCGGGTGGCATGGAGGGCGTCTTCCACGCGGGCCTTCTTCTCTTTCATCTCGGCTTCGGTCGCCGCGCCCACACTCAGTTTAGCCACACCACCGGCGAGCTTCGCCAGCCGCTCTTCCAATTTTTCGCGGTCGTAATCGCTGGTGGTCTTTTCGATTTCGCGGCGGATCTGTTCAATGCGTCCTTTGATCTCTTCGGTTTTGCCGGCACCCTCGATGATGGTCGTATTCTCTTTATCGACGACGACCTTCTTGGCGCGGCCAAGCTCGGCAAGGGTCACGTGCTCGAGCTTCCGGCCGAGGCTTTCGAACAGAGCCACACCGCCGGTGAGGATGGCGATGTCTTCCAGCATAGCCTTGCGGCGATCGCCATAACCCGGCGCCTTGACCGCACAGCAGCGGAGGGTCCCGCGGATACGGTTGACGACCAAAGTGGCCAGCGCGTCGCCGTCCACGTCCTCGGCGATGATGAGGAGCGGTTTGTTCGCGTTGACAACCGCTTCAAGGAGCGGCACAAGCTCGCGAGCGTTGGAGATTTTCTTCTCGTGAATGAGGATGTAACAATCCTCAAGGACGCATTCCATCTTTTGAGGATCGGTCACAAAGTACGGCGACAGGTAACCACGGTCGAACTGCATTCCTTCCACAAATTCGACCTTGGTTTCCATGGTCTTGCTTTCTTCGACCGTGATCACGCCGTCTTTGCCGACCTTGTCCATGGCCTGGGCAAGGAGCTCACCGATCGCCATGTCGTTGTTGGCGGCGATGGCGGCCACCTGGGCCATCTCCTTGGTCGTCTTGATGGGGATCGACATCTTGCGGAGCTTATCAACGATGTCGTCCACCGCCTTTTCGATCCCCTGCTTCAGGCCGATGGGATTGATTCCCGACACCACGGCCTTGAGGCCTTCTGTGAAGATCGCTTCGGCGAGGATGGTAGCCGTCGTGGTGCCGTCGCCTGCCACGTCACTCGTCTTGGAGGCGACTTCCCGCACCATCCGGGCGCCCAGGTTTTCGTAGACGTCTTCCAGATCGATTTCCTTGGCTACCGTGACGCCGTCCTTGGTCACGGTGGGAGAACCGAAGCTTTTCTGAATGATCACATTGCGACCACGAGGGCCCAGTGTCACCTTGACGGCCTGGGCCAGCTTGGAGACGCCACGGCGAAGGGCATCCCGGGCTTCCTGATCAAAGGCAATTAACTTTGCCATAGTTCGAACGCTCCTTTCCCTCTACGTGATTCTTCAATTCCCTGCGGCGAGAATCAGGTTCACTCGATAACCGCCAGAATGTCTTCTTCCCGCAACAGCACGTATTCCTGATCTCCCATCCGGAATTCGTCGCCGGCATAGGAGCTGAACAGGACCCGATCACCCACTTTGACCTGCAAGGGTGCCCGCGTCCCATCGTCCAGCAAACGTCCGGGGCCGACACTCACGACAACTCCCCGTGAGGGTTTCTTCTTGGCGGTGTCCGGCAGGAGGATGCCGCCGGGGGTCTTTTCCTCGGATTCTTCGCGCTCGACCACGACCCGATCTGCCAACGGCTGCAACTGGAGCTTGCTGTCTCCCTGTTCGGCGGTTTTCTTTTTGGCCATCTGTTCAATACCCTCCTCGAGTGAGTTGCAAAATGGACACACACGATCAACGGGACATCCAAGACGAAAGTAGAAAGCGACCTGCCAGAGACGCCCGACCAGGTCACTGGAAAGCAAACAGTAAATGGGGCTGCTCCGGAGGATTGCAATTAGCGCGCCAAATTCTGGATTAGATCAGAAAGTAGTGAAGTCACCGTCACTTACACCCTGCCAGCGAGTATTGATCGGGCCCGCTC
>NZ_JACIYL010000231.1 GCF_014359955.1 Thermogutta sp.
GCCCTGCTGCCCGAGTGCTGGCGAATGCCCCACGCGGTCGTTGAGCGGCCATCGTTAGGAAGTACCCCCTCGAGCGTCCGCTGCCCGTTGAACTCTCGGAAACATCCAAAAAATTGTGATGAACCGATTCTTTTCCTGCGTTTTACCGGTCTACCATCCCGCAACGACTTAATCGGTATGTCCTTCCCAGATTCCTTGCCGTGGTGCGTGTGGGGCAAACTGTTCAGAATTCCCGGATTGGATCCTGCCGTTCCAAGTCGCTGCGGCTTGGATTTTCCGCCAGCCGATTGTGGATAACAGGATGGACCCACCTCGATCCAGGCGTGGCGACCGCCTCTGCCGCGGCGGGAGTGTCAATCACTCCGCGGTCAAAAATCGAGTCGCGGCGATCCGGTCGCGGTCTCCTGCGGGTGGTGACTCGCAGGCCTGGCTCGTTGCCCTTCCACGGAGCGAAGGGGCACGGATGTCGGAAGCGCAGGTTGGCACGAGTTTTGTCGCAAGCTATGTTTTTTTCCTAAAATGACGGGTGGACCATGGCGACAGATTTGCAACAATGGTTTATTGGTAACGTTGACGTCGTGGTAGGACGCCCTACCCAACCTTTTTCCATGCTAGCGCGACCGACTACACTGCACCTTGCCCATAGTCTGCCGTACGGGGCCATTCTCCGGGAGGATGGCGTCCAGTTTGTCATTTTCAGCCGTTCGGCCACGGGAATGCGCATTCTTCTCTACCGGAATGTGGAAGATCCCGATCCCTATGAAATCATCTCCCTGAACCCTCACGACCACCGGTGGGGCGACGTTTGGACGATATTCGTGCCCGGTCTCAAGGCGGGGCAACTCTATCACATCCAGGCGGATGGCCCCTGGGCACCGGAAATCGGTCACCGCTTCGACTCGAAGGCCCGGTTGATCGACCCCTATGCCAAAGCCCTCGCGGGGGATTTTCTACCTCCGAAAGACGGCATCATCAGGCCCCCCAAGTGCGTCGTGATCGACGACGAGTTCGACTGGCAGGGCACGCGCCCCATACGACGGGAGCTTTCCGAAACCATCATCTACGAGATGCACGTCAAGGGGTTCACCCGGTCGCGGACCAGTGGCGTGCAATTTCCCGGCACATACCTGGGGGTCATTGAAAAAATCCCCTACCTCAAATCGCTGGGGGTGACAGCCGTTGAACTGATGCCCGTCCATGAGTTTCCCATCCTGGACATCTACGGCCAGAAACCGGCTCGTCCCAATTACTGGGGCTACGACCCCCTGGCCTTCTTCGCCCCACACCGCGGTTACGCGGTGAGCAAAGAACCCGGGGCACAGGTTCGTGAATTCAAAGAAATGGTTCGCGAATTGCATAAGGCCGGGATTGAAGTCATCCTCGATGTGGTCTTCAATCACACCGCCGAAGGCAATGAAAACGGTCCCATTCTGAGCTTCAAGGGGCTGGAGAATCGCGTCTATTACATGCTGGACAATGGCGGTAGCCGTTACAAGAACTACACGGGCTGTGGCAACACGCTCAATGGAAATCACCCCATTGTGCGGGAAATGATTTTCCATTGTCTGCGCTACTGGGTCCACAATTACCACATCGACGGCTTCCGTTTCGATCTGGCTTCGATCCTCAGTCGGGACCGGGCAGGGAATCTCGTTCCCAATCCTCCTGTGGTCGAAGCGATCGCGGAGGATCCTCTCCTTGCCGACACAAAAATCATTGCAGAAGCCTGGGACGCGGCGGGGGCCTATCAGGTCGGCACATTCGCGACCCTCTGCTGGCCAGACACCTTCGATCACTGCCGCTGGGCAGAATGGAACGGCCGCTACCGAGACGATGTGCGGCGGTTCTGGCGAGGCGATCCGGGCATGGTGCCTGCGTTCGCCACGCGACTTGCCGGTTCAAGCGACCTCTATCAGCCGGGCGGGCGCTATCCCTATCACAGTATTAACTTTATTACGTCCCACGATGGCTTCACCCTGAACGACCTCGTCAGTTACAACCACAAGCATAATGAGGCGAATGGCGAAGACAATCGCGATGGTGACAACAACAATAACAGCTACAATTACGGAGTCGAAGGCCCCACCTGGCATAAGGGGATCGACCTTATTCGGATGAGACAGATCAAGAATATGCTGGCCACCCTGTTTCTCAGCCAGGGTGTGCCCATGATGCTTTTCGGCGACGAATGCCGTAGAACCCAGCGGGGAAATAACAACGCGTACTGTCAGGACAATTCGATTTCATGGTTCAACTGGAAACTCGTCCATCGCTATCGGGAGCTCTGGCGATTCGTCCAGGCCCTGATTGCCTTCCGTAAACAGGAGCCGACGGTCCGACGCAAAGATTTTCTCACCGGTCTGCCAGTGCGGCCGGGCGGGTTGCCTGATGTGAGCTGGTTCAACCCGATGGGCGGCCCCGTGGATTGGGCCAACGCCGGTCGCAGCCTGGTCTGTCTTTTGGCGGCATTTCCCGAACGGGAAGATCCCAATCGTCCTAATCATCATATCCTCATGATGTTCCATGCGGCGCCGGAGCCAGCGCGCTTTGTGATCCCCGCGGCCGCCCGGGGACTCGCCTGGCGGCTGTTCATCGATACCAGTCGCATGTCCCCCAACGACATCTATCCCAATCTGGACGGTCCGCCACCTCCTGTTGATTGGTCCCTGACGCTGCCCGGACGGACGCTCGTGTGCTACGTCGCCCCGGACCTGCTGTGAAGGAAAGCTGTGTCCTCGATGGAGACCGGGTGATCTACTTTCCCGCCTGGGGTAAACACCTGCGTCCGCCCGCCAGCATTGCCTGCTGCCAAATACAATAGATAGATCCGACTTTGACCCGATCCGGGAACAAGTCGGCATTCAACTTGTTGGTTTTGCAGAAAAGAAAAATACTCACATTACACTTGGGACGTCCCATGGCACAGCGCGTAAAAATCACCACAGCGGCCAGCCCTGGTGAAGTCGAACTGGCTTTTGAAGATACGGGGACCGGCTTGCCTGTTCTTCTGGTTCACGGCTTTCCCCTGGACCGGACCATGTGGAAAGCCCAATGGGAAAGCCTGAGCAATGAGTATCGGGTGATTGTTCCCGATCTCCGGGGATTTGGAGAAAGCCAGGTAGTCCCCGGCGTGGCCACCATGGAGATGATGGCAGATGACCTGGCAGGGCTCTGTGACCATCTTCAATTGACCGGCAAAATCGTACTGGGTGGCCTGTCGATGGGCGGCTACGTCGCCTTTGCCTTTGCCCGAAAGTATCGGGACCGCCTGGCTGGTCTCATCCTGTGCGACACCCGTGCGAGGCCTGATACGCCAGAAGCGAAGGAGAACCGACGGCGCGTTGCCGACCGAGTTCGCCGGGAAGGCCCCGGGTTCATCGCGGACGAAATGATTCCCCGCCTGTGCTGCGAAAGCACGTTTCGCAATAATCCGGAGGTGATCGAAAGAATCCGCCAGATGATCATCTCGGCGCCGCCGGAGGGTGTGGCGGCGGCAGCACTCGGAATGGCTGAACGTCCGGATTCCACCGATCTTCTACCTACTCTCTCGTGTCCAACGCTTGTCCTGGTAGGACAGTTTGATGCCATTTCGCCGCCCGAGGAAATGGAGGCGATAGCACGGGCCATCCCGCAATCGCAGTTCGTCGTGGTTCCTGATGCGGGTCATCTTGCGCCGATGGAGCAGCCAGATCGGGTCACGCAAGCAATCCGGGAATGGCTGAAAAGCCTCGTCTAGCGGGGGATCTATGCTCATTTGATCCCCGCGATTTTATGAAACCTTTCAAGCTCCCAGGTCATCACCCGACCTACCGAGCTGACGCTGTGCGCGCGACAAACCGGCTGTCGTGCGGAGGATAACACTCCCCACCCGCCAGTGAGTTCTGGGTTGGAAAGGAAGCTGTGCCGAACTCGTTGGTGTTCGGACTAGGGCAAGCGAATCACTGTACGGCTTTTGACCAGGGCGTAGTCGTCAGGAAAAGTGTGAAACGCCTGCACAAGAAAGCTTTTCGCCCGCGTCTCGTAATAGAGAAAGCTCATCGCGCCGAGCGGCATTCGTCCGCTCGGATCGAAGCGAAAGAACAGTCCTTGCTGGGGTGCCTCACGATTCAGCTCATGCTGAAACATCCAGAAGACTTCGGGGGAGACATGTTCGAGCTGCACTTCCCACTCGTAGGAGACGCCACCTCTCCCGACAAGCTGGTCCCGATGCTCCCCTTTGATATTGTGGAACATGAGACGTCTTTTGGTCGGCAGAGGATGCAACGCGGAGGTCGCGACCTCAGTCCAGGTCAGTCCTTCGTAATTCCAGGTGATGATGTGACCGGTGTTGGTGATCGCCAGCCGCACCTCGTAGCCCCCGCGACTGACCTGTCGGGTGGCGCGAATTTCAAACAATTCGGGATGAAGCGGTCTGCCGTAAAGGCTGAACGCCAATTCTGTAACCCGAGGACGAACAGTCAGCACAGCTCTATCCCCTCTTCTATGCCTAACACACGGATGTGCCGGCTTCTTATGCCATCTTACGTCACCGCTACGTCCACCGCGGGACGCCATTGCATTTCCTCGTGAACGTTTCATCGGTTATTATAAGCGGTCTTCGCACAGGCAACAAAGGGAGTTTTCTGGGCTTTCTGTGTGTCCATTTCACAGCGCCGGGAAGCGCTCGTTTTATCTTGACAAATTCGTTTCATCACGCTAGCGGTGGGCAAGAAAAAGCAATCGACCGGGCATCCTTCCCGGTCGATCAGGACCCTCTTGCGCTACCCGAGACGAACGGTTCAAACATCCTTGTCGGACCGTTCGTTTAGCCGCCAGAGGGTTGAGGGCTCTCGGTCCATGGTGACGATCGTCTAACGGTTGAATTCAACACCGGCGGTCACACCGTTGATGAACAGGTCCTGTGTGTTGTGCTCCATGGTGATTCCCATGTCGGGTACACGATAGAGGATCATATTCGAAGCCCGTGCGATGCCGTCCATCCACAGACCTGTCCAACCGACGCTCAGGTTGATCTTGGAGGTGACCTGGTACTTGATGGTGGCCCGCAACTCGGCACAGGGTGCCCATTCCTCTTCCGTGGCGCTGTGGCTGAAGCCGGTTGCCCGCATAAAGAGCGGCACATCTTCGATGGCACCCAGGCCAGGGGTCAAACGGCTGCCCAGCACGCCCTGCTGTTTGATGTTCTGGAAATTGAACCCCGCAAAAAACCGGGCCTGTACGTCGAACGTCCAGCGATTGTAGCTGCGGAAGAGTCGTCCACCGATTTGCGGTCCCACGACGTGGTTCTCTGCCTTGGTGAACCAGTAGCTGTCGGCGAGAATACCCACGGCCGTCGGAAAACCTACTCCGTTCGGATCGTTTTGGTCCAGTGTTGGATCGTAAGGAACATAGGAATATGGCGCCCAGACGTTGAAATCTTCGTTCAACTCGAAGTACCGCACACCCAGGAAGAGTTCCCAGATTGTACCACGTCGAGTGGGATGGAACCGATAAACGTAATTCAGTTCCGTGCTCCAGTTCTTGACGAGGTTCTCCATCATGACACCCCAGGAAGGTTCCGGCAGAGTGTCTGGATCGCCGCCTTCATCTGGTTCCAGGTCCTCAATGAACGGGGCGTTGAATGTGACAGGCAAATTCTGGATATCAGTCAGGGCTGGATCGACATACCC
>NZ_JACIYL010000232.1 GCF_014359955.1 Thermogutta sp.
GTGGGAAACAGGTCTTTTTTGTTCCCGGCGAGAAGGCCGCGGGGCTGCCAACCACGCAGAGAAGAAAGGGGCTTCGCGCAATTTCCGCAGGACGCTCGGCGATACCAGCGAGGCGGCCGCCTGCCGGTTTCTTGTTCAGCGTGGTTATCAGATCGTCGCCCGAAATGTTCGGTTCCGCTCTGGTGAAGTGGACATCGTGGCCACCGATGGGGAGTCGTGGATCTTCGTGGAAGTGCGTTCTCGCCGCTCGGGGTGTGATCCCGATATTGCGGATACCGTGACCCCGGCGAAACAGCGTCGCGTCATTCGAGCCGCTCTGGAATATTTGAAATCACACGGCGGTCCAACTAGACCATTGCGGTTTGACGTGATCACTGTGCTCTGGCCGAAACACGGCACCGACCTTCCCAAAATCACCCATTGGGAGTCTGCGTTCGGCTGCGATTGAAAAAGCCGGAATATTCGTCCGCTTTTTGCGCTCGATGGCCGAAAAGCCATCATTGCGACGGCGGAGCTTTCGAATTCCCGAGCGCTTTCGGAGAGCGCGTCTGTTGTCACACCGGTCGCTCAGCGCGGTTTGCGAGGAAAACCGCCCATGACAGCGGTTTCCACATCGTCATAGACGGGAAGCCGTCGGATCAGCCCGGTCACTTCCAGGGCCCGGCGATTATTCGGGGAGACATGGCAGAGGCGAACAAGTCCCCCGCGTGTTTCCAGGCTCCTCTGCAACTTCACGAGTTGCCCGATCAAAAACGAGTTGAGCAACTGGATGCGGTCCAGGCAGAGGATCACCCGATTTACCAGACACCGCTCGAGCAGTTGTGCCAGCTCGTCGGCCAGGGGGACAAGTTCCAGCGTGTTCTCCCCGCGGGGAACAGGCCGCACGATGAGCCAGCCTTCTCCCCGCATGACTTCCAGATCCCAGCCCAGCGTGGTCTGCGCGTTCATGACCGACTCCTTTCTCCCTCCCCCGAAAACAACATGGACAAGACTGAAGCCCCCGGGAGCCGCTGCCAAGACAAGGGTGCAACTTCAACGGCTGGTCCTGGAGATTATTGTCGCGTTGGGTCCTCAGTGCGCCAATAACCTGACCGAGGGGGAAATCTTACCTGTATTTCCTACTCATTCCATGTTCGCAGCCCGCTTCTGAACGGTTATCCAACGGTGGAGCGGAGCGGTCGCCAGACGGCCTGAGAGAATGTCCAGCGCCGAGGGGAAATGCAAACCTCGCGGAGCACCTGTTCAGGCTCGAAACACCTGAGGATAGCGAGCCCGGGCGTGCGCAACAAACAGGCCGGGCAATTCCAACAAGCGGAGCGGCATTCCGGTTTGGGGCGGTTTAGCAACGAGTCCACCGATCCGCACTTGTGCAAAACCCTACGACATGACGCGGGTACCATGTACCGTAGGGGCAATTCATGAATGGCCCCTACCGAAACGCGATCGGTTTGGCACGCGCCCAATTGTGTTAAGGGCGATTCATGAATCGCCCCTACCGTCTAACCAGCAACTGAACCGAGGAGCTAAAGCCCGACCGTTGAAATCAATGATCCAAGCCTGGAAGGCGGACCTGACAAGCAGGTCCCTCCGAAACACGTCCCTCCGAAGCCGGTCGCTCCGGGCTGAATCAAATATTCCGACCGCAGGTGGATGGCGGAACCCGATTCATCTACAATGGCGGCTGGTGTAAACGCAGGGGGCTGTGAAGTAACGCATCACATGAACAGGAATGTCTCATTTGTGTTCGCGTCAGGACGGAGAGTACATGACCTGAAATCGCGTGGGAACTGAGTCCACCATAGCGCGTTCCCTTGATCGTCGTAGAAAGGAGGCGGCACGTGCGCGGGTTCAAAAATCTCATGTTTGTCCTCGTCGGGGTTATGTTTTTGTCCGGGACGAGTTACTGTGGCCAGTGTTCTGCCGCGGAGGCCCGTCCATCAAGGCCAAACGTGATTCTCATCATCACCGACGATCAGGGTTACGGTGATCTGCACTGTCACGGCAATCCCCTCATCAAGACGCCCAACCTGGATCGCCTTGCCCAGGAAAGTGTACGGTTGACGGGCTTCCACGTGGATCCCACCTGTTCACCGACGCGTGCAGCACTGATGACGGGACGGTATTCGTGTCGGACGGGTGTCTGGCACACGATCATGGGCCGGTCGTTACTGCGTCGGGACGAGGTGACGATGGCGCAGCTCTTCCGGCAGGCGGGTTATCGCACGGCCATTTTCGGAAAATGGCACTTGGGAGATAGCTTCCCCTATCGGCCGTGGGATCGAGGCTTCGAGGAATGTCTCATTCATCTGGGCGGTGGCATCGGGCAGGGCCCGGATTACTGGGGCAATACCTATTTTTCCCCCATGCTCTGTCACAACGGTACATGGGAAAAACACGAGGGGTATTGCACGGACATCTTTTTCCGGGAAGCCCTCAAGTTTATCACTTCACACCGGGATGAACCGTTCTTCGTCTATCTTCCCACCAATGCCGCCCATGCACCGCTTCAGGTCGAGGAGCGGTACGCCCAGCCATATCGAGAGGCGGGCCTCCCCGACAACCTGGCCAAGTTTTACGGGATGATCACCAACATCGACGAGAACGTGGGCCGACTGCTGGAGAGTCTGAAACAACTCCAGTTGGAAGAGAAAACCATCCTCGTGTTCATGACCGATAACGGTACAGCCGGCGGGGGATTCAATGCGGGAATGCGGGGCAGGAAAGGCTCCATGTACGAAGGTGGGCATCGCGTGCCGTGTTTCATCCGCTGGCCGGGAAAACTGACCCCCAAAGAGGTTCCCGGCTTGACGGCTCATCTTGACCTGCTGCCTACGCTGATGGATTTCTGCGGCATCCCGATTCCGAAGAATCTCAAACTGGACGGCATCACGCTGCGACCCTATTTGGAAAGTGAGCAGCCAGTTCCGGAACGGACTCTGGTGGTTCAGGTGAACAGGGTGGACCACCCTCAGCCGTGGGTCGCCTCGGCTGTATTGCAGGGGCCCTGGCGGCTCATCAACGGAAAGGAGCTCTACGATTTGCGAAGTGATCCCGGCCAGCAGCACGACGTGGCGTCCAAGCATCCGGAGAAGGTTGCTGAACTCCACCGCGAGTACGAGCGGTGGTATGCCGATGTCTCCCAGCGTTTTGGGGAATACTGTGAACTGGTGCTGGGAGCGCCGGAACAGAATCCCGTGACACTTTGCTCCCATGACTGGCATGGGAAAATTGTTCCCTGGGATCAAAGCCAGATGGAAAGAGGTCTTAAGGGGCAGGGGTTCTGGGCGGTCGAATTCGCCCGTCCCGGACGGTACCGATTCGAGCTTCGGGATCGGCCACCGTATGTGTCCTTCAAGCTTCCGGAAGGAAAGGCTCGGCTGGTCGTGGAAGGTCTGCTGGACGAAGAAAAACCGATCCCGCCGGGTGCCGAGGGAGTCGTCTTCGAGGTCGATCTACCGGCGGGCAAAACCAGGCTGGAAGCGCGGCACGTGGCGGAAGACGGCTCCTGGCGTGGTTTTTACTTTGTTGTCGTCACCCGCGTGGGACCTTGAGACTGGCTTTCGGTTGCCAACGGATTGCAAACGGACGCGCCGATTCACCGTGAAATAACGGTTTTGGGGGCGGGTTGCTCGGAGGATTGTTCCAGCCGGGCAACGTCCTGCGACAGCCGCATCGAGCAGAACTTTGGACCGCACATGCTGCAGTATTTGGCATGCAGGCTGGTCCCCGGTCGGGCTGTCTCTTCCCACATCCGGCGCGCCGTTTCCGGATCAATCGCCAGACGGAACTGCTCTTCCCAATCGAACCGGAAGCGCGCACGGCTGAGTTGATCGTCCCAATCGCGGGCACCGGGGCGATGGCGCGCCACATCCGCCGCATGCGCGGCGATTTTGTAGGCGACCACCCCCTGCCGAACATCCTCCAGTGTGGGCAGTCCGAGGTGCTCCCGGGGGGTCACGTAGCACAGCATGGCCGCTCCATACCAGGCGGCCATGGCCGCTCCAATGGCGCTGGCAATGTGGTCATAGCCGGGCGCCACATCAGTGACGAGCGGTCCCAGCACATAGAAGGGGGCTTCGTCGCACCATTCCATCTGCAGGCGGATATTCCGCTCGATCTGGTCCATGGGAACGTGGCCGGGACCTTCAATCATGACCTGACAGCCTCTTGCTCGCGCCCGCCGGGCGAGCTCGCCCATCACCTTGAGTTCGGCGAACTGGGCTTCGTCGCTGGCGTCGGCGAGGCAACCCGGTCGTAGTCCGTCGCCCAGACTCCAGCTCACGTCGTACTGTCGCATGATGTCGCACAGGTCGTCAAAGTGCGTGTACAGGGGATTCTGCTCTTTGTGAACCGCCATCCACTTGGCAATAAGGGACCCGCCGCGACTGACGATCCCCGTAATCCGCTTTTCCACCAGGGGCAGATGCTCCCGCAACAGAGCACAGTGGATGGTCATGTAATCGACGCCCTGGGCAGCCTGCTGCTCGACGACATCGAGGAAGTGTTGCGGCGTCATATCGGCGATATCATCGAGCTCCTCGGCGACCTGATAGATAGGGACGGTTCCCACGGGAACGGGCGACGCGTCGATGATTCGCTGGCGGATTCCCACGATATCCGGACCAGTAGAGAGGTCCATGATCGTGTCGGCCCCCAGGCTGATCGCACAATGAACCTTTTGCAGCTCGCATTCGACGTCGCTCTGCAACGCAGAATTGCCCAGATTGGCGTTGATTTTTGTGCGGCATGCGATGCCGATTCCAATGGGCTTGAGTCCCTTTTTGAGATGAATTTTGTTGGCCGGGATGATCATCCGTCCCCGGGCAACCTCGTCCCGTACCAGTTCGGGGCTGAGGTGCTCCGAGCGAGCGACGTATTCCATTTCCGGTGTGATTTCCCCGGCCCGAGCGGCTTCAATCTGTGTGGCCATTGTTTATCTATCCTCCCAAACGAGGTGATCTTTCCTGTCGAACCACGCACAAAGAACCTGGCGTCCGACGCAGACTCAACCTTTATCTTATTGTGTGTCGCCAGAACGGCAACTGATGCGTGGCCAAGTTGACCGACCGGCCTCGCCAATACGCAAGCCGCACGGTCAGGTAAAATTGCCGATCGATCTTCTTTTTCTCCGTCCAATTTTCGCACCCAGGATCGGAGATCCTGAGGTTGTTGTGCACATCCTGCGGGCGGGAATCGTGAATCGGACTACGCACGGGAAGACGCCGACTTCGGCGGAGGTGTGGGCGGAGTTTTATGAGGCAGCCGAATCATTGGGCAGCGTGTCGAGGGGAAAGATGTCGAGTTTTTCCGTGAACGGTACCGGTTTGCGCACGTCATTATTGAATTTGGAGTCCACATATACAAGACGTGCGCCCTTGGGCGCTGCCAGGGCCCAGGCAATGCTCATGGTCTTTTTGCCCGGCGTCACATCGATGACCAGCGAGTGGGGGTCATCACCCTGGAGTAATTCGGCCGCGAGCCTGCGAAATCGGGAGACAAGGTCCTGCAAACCACCATCCGGAAAGGCTTTGACGTGAGGCTGCGGTGAGCCAAGTTGTTTTTGAATTTCGGGGGACTTGAGCCATTCTTCGACTTCGATGGCCAGGTTTCGATATTTTTCATTTGCAGTATGAAGAACCAAGGATG
>NZ_JACIYL010000233.1 GCF_014359955.1 Thermogutta sp.
GAAACAGACAATCACTGGATCCAGATCGACCTCCGTCAGTCGGGAAAGAATTGTTTCGGAGTGGGGAGCCGGGTGAAGGTCGTGGCGGGCGACCTTGTTCAGTATGACGAGGTCCATGCAGGTCGGGGATATCAAAGCCACTGGGGATTGCGGCTGCACTTCGGATTGGGCAGCCACGACCATGTGGACCGACTTGAAGTCTTCTGGCATGGCGGGGGCCACGACACGATCGAAAACATACCGGCCGACCAGATCATCACCGTCCGTCGTGGCGGCACATGGACGCGCTCCCGTGTACCGGGAAAGTAATCACCCGGTGCGTCGTACCCAGGACGGGGCCGCCATGCGTGCCGAAAAAAATCAAGTCTGGTGCCTACGCGGACCACCAGACTGATCAGCGCAGGTCGTGATGCGCACGGGCCTGCAAAAGAAGCGGCGTTACTTTTGTTGGGCGGAAGAATTGGCCTCCGAAGCAGCTCCACCGTTTTGAGACGTGGCGGACGGACCTTGCTGTTGCCCTGGTTGCGACGCAGCGGCATTTTCCCCCGTTTGTGTTGGCGTTTCTGGGGCCTGTGGCTGGCTGGTTTCAGTGCCGCTCGCCGGCTGTTTTTGACCGGTCTCGGGCTTGTTCTCGGAGGGAGCGGCCGGGCTTTGTGCAGGGGATTGCTCACCAGGCTTTTGGCCCGTTTCAGTGGTCGCGGGCTGTTTCTCGCCGGTCTGATCGGACTTTTGTTCCGTCTGTTGTTCTTTTTCCGTCTGTTGTTCTTTCTTCTTGATAATATCGTTCAGGCCGAGATGGATCTTGCGATACACCTCGTCGGAAATGATGTAGTACCAGTCGGCAAAACGCGCGTTGAGTTCTTTGACCCTTTCCTGACCCTTTTTAAGTTTTTCCTGATATTCGTCCTGCTTGCGTTTATTCTCTTTTTCAATCCGCTCCCGTTCGGCTTTGATATCCTCCGCTTTTTTCTGCGGTTGAGAGCTCTGTTGCCCTTCCTGAGCCGCGGCATCGGACTTCCCTTGATCAGGCGCAGACTTCGTCGCCTCATCCTTGGCTTGCTGGGCAGTATTTTGAGCGTTCGCGGAGGGCGTCTGGACGCTACGCGCTGGTGTGGACTCTTCGCCAGACTGTTTCGTTACACTCGACTTTTCATTCGCTTCCTCTGCCGCGATGGTGCTTTTTTGTTCGCTACTGGACGTGGACTGCTGTCCGGACGGCTGCGCGGGGCTGCCGGTGTTCTCTGCCGGCAATTCAGGGAGCGGCTCAAGCTCGGGTTTGGGAATCAGTTCCGGGTCGAATTCTGCCACCACAAAGAGATAGCGATTGACTCCCGACGATCCTGTACCTTCACCCTGCCCCTCAACAACGCGGCCGAATCGGAGGAGATACCGCACACCATCCTTCATCCCCACGCGAACTTCTCCCTCGCTGGAAATCACTTCCACATCACCCGGCTTGATCTGTCGTTGTCCAACCATCGGGAAGATCTGGTAGAATTGCTGGGCCGATGCGAGGAAAAACCCTGCTTCCGCCAGGGAAGCGGCCGTTTCTTTATTCGCTGTGACGGATCCGTCGGCACTCAGGCTCGCGCTGATACCCTGCGGTTTGCGCCGCACGTCCACGATCTTCAAATCGTCCAGCGCTGTTCGCAATCCATCGAGCTTGGCCGTGTCGAGCTCTTCATCCGAAGCCAACTCGCGAGGTTCCCACGTGCCTTTGTCGAGGTTGAAGATCAGGCTGCGGACCAGCTTCCAGCGGGGATTTCCCAGGTCGTCATAAGAGAGCACAACTTGCGATCGCGGCGTGATACCTGCCGTCACCGGATCAAACGAGTAATCATGTAATTGCACGTCACGAATATCCCAGGGATTAAGCTGGAGAAGGTCTTTTTCTATCCAGTCGCCGAATTCGCTAGAAAACTTGTCATCAGACAGTTTAACAACGTACACCGGCTCTGCCCCCTTCACACGCACGTAACGCAGTTCCTCACGGTCGGGTACCTTATTACCAATAATCACGTCGGCGAGCACCTTATCGCTCCGGTCGCGGAATATGACGCGTTTTCCAACTCCCCGCGTAATAGTTTTAATGGCATCGTTCGTCGGCTCGACGACACCGTACATAACAAGCTCGTCCTGGGTGGGTGATTCGCTCGCCACGTCCAGGATTTTAACACCAATGAGGGCAGTGGCCGCCTGAGCCAGATGCTCTTTTGCATCGGCAGGATAATTCTCGTGACTGGGAATGCACCAGCGGTTGTTGATCTGGGCAACCTTGAAATTCTTGATCCGCACCGTGTTGGGATCGTACTCGAAGATTTCCAGGCTGGTGGCTGCAAGGGCGTCAGTGAGATTCGGACAGAGTAGCTGACCTCTTAGCTCGGTTTTGATATTCGTAGTTGGAGTATAATGGCTCCACCACGCAATAACGAGGATGACCGACGTCGCGCCGATGAAGGCGAGCGTTTTTTTGATTTCGTTATTCATCGCTGCTTATCTCCTCAACTCCCTCGCAGGATGTCGCTGTCAGGAATAAGTTGGCTTGTTTCAGATTGATTGGCGTGAAGTCGAGCCTTCGTTTTCTTCCATTACTCAGTTAAGTTGTATCGGTGCCAGAGTTTACTCCCTGAAGTAACCATCAGGTCTTTTCCGAGCTCGTGACCGCAGCCTTGCTGGCGGTCTTGACAGACGACGATCGTCGCACCCGCCGGGAGCTCGGGATACCCTCCATTTCCTTGGCCCGTCTCCAGACGAAGACGACCACGGCGAGCGCCAGCGGGAAGAGCGGTGGAATGATCACGGAGACCATCTTGTAGAAATTCTGTAAACGCCGCACATAAAGGCTGAGCTCGGTTTCGATTCGTTCCAGCGCCCGGTCTCGCTTTTGCCGTTCTTCTTCCATACGGGCATTAAGGCGGCGCTCACCCTGCTCCTGAGCAATGGCCACCCGTCGGAGAATCTCGTCGAGGCTGATGTTTTGCTTTTTCATGTCCTCTTCGAGCTTCTTCACACTTTGTTCGAGCTTTTCCCTTTCTTCGCGCTCGATCTTGTTGTAGGCCTCCTGGAGTTTCTGGCGTTCCTCGGCCGCGCGAGCGCGAGCCGCTTCGGTCGCCCGCTCGATGGTGGTCAGGGTGCGATGTTTGGGCCGTCGATTCCGGATATCAATGAATCGGTCGTCCCCGGCTACCCAGTCAATCAGGTTCAGCACCATGGTGACGTTGTCGAAGCTCAGCTTAATATCGAGGCCGGGAAGGTCCTGACGTTGCCGGAGGCGGAAAAACGTCTCGTGAAGCATATCAATATCCGAGACCAGAACAACTTTAACGTCATGTTGTTTATTGGGAAGTTCTTCAACTTTCTCAGAATTCTGGTCTCCGTTGGAACTGTTTTCCGTCTTAGTGATTTTCATTTCCGGCAGTTTGCCTTCGATAGCGGCGGCCAGGATGTATTCCGTGCGGGTAGGACGGAATTCGCGATTCCGGTTCAGTTCCCGCGTCCCGGTGAGGAAGTCCATTCGGAAAATGTCGTCGTGGTTGATCAAGCCTGTAACGCGGCCCGTTCGCACCAGGGGGGTGAATTTCATCGTGGAGCTGTTCAGTTTGGTGATGGCACCGGGGAATGGGAACAGAACCTGTTGCAGCCCACCAACCGCCGGAATTTGTCGGTTAAACGGTTCCTCGGCACCGCAGCTCCAGTTGACGAAGACGAATTCAGGGTTCTCTTCAAAAAGCTGGAATTTGGGATAGGGATTGTACCTCTGCCAGACGATCTCGTTGGCCGTGAAATCGATGCCCAGCTTCCGCCACAGTTTGGTGATGTCCCCTTTCGGCAAGGGCCGCATGCCGAACATCATCATCTGTTGCGGCGGCCGTCGCTCCTGACCTGTCCCTGCCACGTTGGATGCGAATAACGGCATTGGATCTTCGAAAATGACGGTGGGCTGGCCGTAACTGATCGCCGCGATGAACCGGTCCATATCCTCTGGCGCAAGGGTGCTGGGCTGCACAGCCAGGAGGACGTCCCACCGTCCCAGTTTCATCGCTTCCTCCTTGACTTTGGCCTTGCACTGCTCCTTTTGTTGGTCCGTAAGTTTTTCCGTCGGGACGTTCAGACCGAGCAACTCCCGGCCACGTTCAATGATTTTGTCCTCGCTGGCATCGGTAAGACCCAGCACCTTCATGCCTGCCTTTTCGCACTCTTCGTCGTTGGTCACAAGATCCGCGGGCTCCACCCGTACCACCTCGTATTGCTTCTGCAATTCGTCCACAATGGGCCAGCGATCTTCTCCGCCCTGAAAACTGAATTGACCGAAAAGCTGGGCATCGGTCGTGAGGATGCCCACTCGTTTTCGCTTCTGCTGCGTGACCGTGGCGATGGATCGGATCAACTCATATTCCACGGGAATATCTCGATCGATAAACGGGACGACGACTTTTTCCAGGCCACAGGTAAAAGCCACACCCATAAAGATCCGGTGCTCCGTCCATCGGCCCTGCTGAAGGGCGAAGACACGTTGTGGCGTGATGTTGAACCGGTCCGCTGCTCGTTGGGCTTCCGCCGAGAACAGTTCTGTATTATTGATGCGAACCCGGACGTTCTTGGCCCTGGCTTCGAATTCTTTCAGCAAATTGATGAGGTTGGCACGCGTCTGGATATACGACTCGGGTACCTCTGGACTGATAAAGGCTTCAATCTGAACGACGTGCTTGGGGTCCAGCGAGCGAAGAATCTGGAGCGTATGGGGCGACAGCGAACTGATTTTTTCGCTGGTAATATCCACACGCACGTCAGCCGCTTGAAGAACAGCCACCAACCCCAAACTTGCCGCCGCAAGGGCGAGGGTTCGTAGCGTGAAGTGGGCAGGCATCAGCGCGACGGCACGAGGGAAAGTGGCCCAACCCAGGAAAAAGAGCATATGAAGGGCAATCAGAATCGCCATGAGCGTCCAGAAGACCCATCCAGAGCTCAGCTTTTCTCCCCACAGGATGGCGATAACGGCCGCTGCGATGACCGTTACCACCTGGGCCGCGGGCGCCACGAAGTGAATCGGTGTGATTGTTTCCTTCCGCGGGAATTGTTGCCAGATGTAGAGGAGAGCGGCATGCAGGATCAAATAGCCGATCACAAGGCCAATGATCCAGAACGTGGAGCCGCCTAACTTGCTGGCGAAGATGCTCCCTAACAATGCGAAGCTGCCCAGCCAGGCGAGATGGAGCACTGCGAAGAACAATCCGGAAGGAAGTCGGGATTCGCCCGTCGGCCAGTGTCGTCGGCCGATCAACACCATCGCGACATAGAGTGTTACCGCAGCAATGAGCACAAAATACGCGAAGCCGGAAAGCGTGATCAGACCGCGGCCAAAGTTGGCAAACTGTTCGGCGATGCTCCAGGCTTTAGCGCGAATGGCAAGGTCCTGACGCAGGATGACATCCGCTGAGGACAGGAAGACGGCAGGCGCATTGAGCAGCACACCCAGGATATACGCCACGGTGAGATTGGCCGTAAAAAACGAGGCGACCATGCCAATCCCCAGCATGGCCAGGCCCATCAACCAGTAGCCAAGGTAGGTTGCCACAAACAGACCGAAATCCGGGTCACCCAAACTCCGTAACACTGCGTAATTGCA
>NZ_JACIYL010000234.1 GCF_014359955.1 Thermogutta sp.
CGCCATGGAGACTGCAATACCAAAGAAACATTAGTCATTCGCTGACGAATGGGGTGTCGCGCAGAAACCGACAGCACGTCGCCGTGGCTTTAGCGTCTTTGGCGAGTCGATCTGCCTGAGCGCTTCAACGGGAAGGTCAGCCGCGACTTTTGGCGCACCCGGAAATCGGTTCTGCCGTATAATTGTTGGACGCGCGATTGCATTCCCGGCTTCACGCCTCACAAAAGAAAGAGAATTTGTTGAGATACGTTGCCGCAAATGGTTGCACACGATGCCGCTTTCGATTGAAACATCACTTAATCGCGAACAATTGATTGATTGGCTTCGGGAGGAAAATCCCGCCCGGCTCGCCCGCCTCTGGCAGTGGGCGGACCACCTCCGACAAGTCCATGTTGGGGGCGAGGTGCATCTCCGCGGCCTCATCGAGATTTCCAACTACTGCGTGCGGCTGTGTGCCTACTGTGGCCTGCGGGCACCCAATACGGAACTGGTCCGTTACCGGATGTCGTTCGACGAGATTCTCGCCTGTGCCCGGAAAGCAGCAAAACTCGGCTACGGCACCGTCGTGCTTCAATCGGGGGAAGACCCGGGGCTGACCACCGAATTCATCACCGAGGTGGTTCGGGCCATCAAGCGGGAGCTTCCCCTGGCGATCACGTTGAGTCTCGGCGAACGTGATGAGGAGGAGCTGTGGACGTGGCGCCAGGCCGGGGCGGACCGCTACCTCCTCCGCTTTGAGACTTCCCAGCCCGAGTTGTACGCCCGCTATCATCCCCCACGACCGGGGAAAAAAAGCGATCGGATCGCATTGTTACGGCGGCTTAGGGAGATGGGTTATGAAGTGGGAAGCGGCGTGATGATTGGGTTGCCGGGCCAAACCTACGGTGATCTGGCCGATGACCTTCTGCTCTTCCGCGAGCTCGATCTCGACATGATCGGCGTCGGGCCGTACATCGCCCATCCCAGAACTCCCCTGGCCGATCCGTCATTCTGCCGGGTCGTTCCCGCAGAAGAGCAGGTGCCCGCCAGCGAGTTGATGACCTACAAGGTCATCGCGCTGTCTCGAATCCTCTGCCCTCGAGCGAACATCCCCAGCACGACGGCCCTGGCCACCCTCAATCGAAAGAATGGTCGGGAACTTGGGCTGGTTCGTGGGGCGAATGTTGTCATGCCCAACCTGACGCCGCCGCATTACCGCATCCATTACGAGATTTATCCCAACAAGGCCTGCATTCAGGAGACCGCCGAGGCCTGCCATGTGTGTCTGCGAGCACGGATAGAGTCGCTTGGCCGTCCCGTGGGCCAGGGTCCCGGGACCTCCCCGAATTATCGATGGCGTACCGGCACGCAGGATGAAACGCCTTCCGCGGGCCGAACGGTTGCACCACCCGTCATCAACGACCCGCCAGCGCCCGGGCTTTCATCCCACGGTTCGGAAAACGGCCAACATCGCGAGGAGTGAAATCATGTCCACCACCGCCCATCGGCGCTTGAGTACCAGCGCGTACGACTTCATCAACGAACCTTATCTCCTGGGCCTGCTTGAGCGGAAGAGCGACCCCGGCCAAGTCCGCGAGGTTATCGCCAAGAGCCTGGCCAAGGAACCGCTCACGGTGGAGGAGACCGCCGTTCTGCTCGGTATCTCATCCCCGGAATTGTGGGAAGAAGTATTCCAGGCGGCTCGGCAACTCAAGCGCGATGTGTATGGCAACCGCATTGTTCTGTTCGCCCCGCTGTACATCGGCAGCGAGTGCACGAATGACTGCCTTTATTGCGCGTTCCGCCGCTCCAACCGGGAAGTTGTCCGCCGTACCCTCACGCCAGAGGACATTGAGGCGCAGGTCCAGCAGCTTCTGGATCGCGGCCATAAACGGCTGATTCTCGTCTTCGGGGAGCATCCCACCTACTCCGCCAAGTTTATTGCCGAATGCGTGCGGAGAGTATACGCGGTGCGACGGCCAAAGGCCAACATCCGCCGCGTCAATATCAACGCCGCTCCGATGGATCACGAAGGATTCGCGGAAATCAAAGCCGCAGGAATCGGGACGTATCAAATCTTCCAGGAAACGTATCATCACGAGACCTACGCCAAGGTCCATCCCCGCAACACCCGCAAGGGAGACTATCTCTGGCGGCTGGATGCGCTCAGCCGGGCCATGGAAGCCGGCTGCGACGACGTGGGAATCGGAGCACTCTTCGGACTGTATGACTGGCGGTTTGAGGTCCTCGGCCTGGTGAGCCATGCATGGCATCTCCAGAAGCACTACAATGTCGGACCCCACACGATCAGTTTCCCACGTTTGCGCCCGGCGGCGGGTGTCAAGCTCGATGAAACCTATCGTGTCTCCGACGAGGATTTCAAACGCCTCATCGCCGTCCTGCGGCTGGCGGTGCCCTACACGGGTCTGATTCTCACGGCGAGGGAACCCGCCTGGCTGCGGCAGGAGGTCATGGAGTTCGGTGTCTCCCAGATTGACGCGGGAAGCCGCATCGAAGTCGGCGGCTATACCGAGGTCGGTGACGCCCAGGTCCTCGAGCGTGAGCAATTCGAATTGGGCGATCTCCGTCCGCTGGATGAAGTGATCCGCCAACTGCTGGTGGATGGCTATATCCCCAGCTTTTGCACGGCCTGTTATCGGCTGGGGCGAACGGGGGAGCACTTCATGGAGTTCGCCATTCCGGGCTTCATCCAGCGCTTCTGTACGCCGAACGCGCTCACCACGCTGATGGAATATCTCGTGGACTATGCCAGCCCGGAAACGCGTGAAGCCGGGATGAAACTCATCGAAAGCGAACTGGCGAAGCTTCCCGACGGTCCCCGAAAAAACGCCCTCATTGAACGACTCCGTCTGATCCAGGAAACAGATCAAAGGGACCTCTACTTCTGAAGGTTGCATCTGCAACCGGTGACCGCGCATGCCGGGGTCGATGCGGTTACCCGTGCGGGTGTCGCTTCCTTTTGGTTATTTGTCCGCTTGACCGGTCTGGTCTGCACCGTCGGATTCGATCGGGTGAGGGCAGCCCTCTCTTCGACTCGCTTGACCGCATACTGCCGCGGTGTTAGTATTACGATTACGTAATACGTAACACCACGCCCGCCACCAACTGAGGATTGCCTTTCCAGGAGGTTCTGCCATGAAAACTCCAGGGAAACCTCGCGGCTTTACGCTGGTCGAACTGCTGGTTGTGATCGCGATCATTGGCCTGCTGATCGCCCTGCTTTTGCCGGCCGTCCAGGCCGCGCGAGAGGCCGCCCGACGAATGAGCTGCACGAACAATCTCAAGCAAATCGTGCTGGCACTTCACAATTTTCATGACAGTCACCGGGAGTTTCCTGTTGGATCTCCCAGCAAAGTTTGCAAGGGATACGAGCACATTCCCGCCTGGCAGTATCGCTGGGGGCCGCTCGCCATGCTCACGCCTTACATGGAGCAGTACAACATCTACCAGCGGCTGAACCTCGATGTGCCGCTCTACGGCCACACGGGCGTGTTCAACGGGCCGGGCGTGGGCGTCCATCCCGACAATGTGGAGCCCGTCAAGCAGGACGTCAGCTTCTTCTATTGTCCCAGCGATCGGCGACGTCGAGTCCAGCCAGAGTTCGGAGCCACCAACTATCTGGGCAATTGGGGACGCGGAGCGCCCACCAGTTCCGGCACAGCCATCTTTGATGGGGATGGTCTATTCATGCAGGAGAGGCCAACCAACTTTGCCGACTTCACCGACGGCACCAGCAACACCGCGGCCTTTTCCGAGACCGTGCTCACCGACGAGAGCATCCCCTTTTCCGGCGGGGTGGTGCTCACACCACAAAATAAGGACCAGGTCATTGTGGGAGAATCCAGTCGGAGTGATCCCTTCCTGACCGTGGAATGGTGCACACGATACGGTCAGCCGGTGGCGTCACAGCCCAGTCGAGGACTTCGCTGGGTGGACGGCTTCGTCCTCTACAGCGCGTATTACCATTGGTGGGAACCGAATTCCCGCATTCCCGACTGCGCGAAATGGGCGCCGCTGCGGTCGCTCTGGCAGATGGCGCGGAGTCGCCATCCCGGAGGCGTCAACGTCGCGATGGTGGACGGCTCTGTGCGCTTTGTCAGTCAGACCATCGATGTGGAAACGTGGCGGGCACTCGGCTCCCGTAACGGCGGAGAACCCCCCGGCCAGTTCTGATCCCTCAAAAGACGAACAAGTAAAACGAGAATCTCTTGCACGCGTTAATAAGAGACCGCGGAGTGTCTCGGCTGGAAATCAATCGGTGCCGGACCGCGCAAAAAAGAAACCCGGCCCTCGCGGAACCGGGCACCTGCCGAGTGGGCGGCACTGGATTCGAACCAGTGACCTCGACCGTGTGAGGATCGCGCTCTAACCAACTGAGCTAGCCGCCCGTGGTCAACTTCCAGCAGCTCTCGTTATGCTTCCGCCTTCTCACACCGCTTATCACTGGAAGGCGGCGCTTTTCGCAGTGTGTCCACTTCCCGGAATACCAAAACCGACGGCTTCTCGGCTTGCGGCCGCGCCGCTCACCGCCGGTGGACATCCGCGTCGATCGTTTCTTTTTTGATTTTATCGGGCGAGCGACCCGTTATGCAAGGCCCACAAGCTCTGGGAGACCCCACTTTTCCTCTGCCCATGGGCTGCGCGGACGTCCGCATGCGTGGGCGCGGGAGCAAGATTCAACCCGGAGGGACCTGCTCGCCAGGGTCGGTTTTCGCCGTTGGGCGGTCTGTCGTTTCCTCCGGGACGACAAGCGTACCTTTCGCGCTCTACGGACGAGCATGCTCGGCACCTCCGGGTTTTACCGATGGACGATCCTTTCTGTTTTCTCGGGCATGAGAAATGGGCTCCTTCCACGATTTCCTCACAGTAACCTGATTGTCGGGTTGCCGCGGCAACGTTCGCATCACCCCTTCGGCGGACCAGGCTGCAACCGCTCGCTTCCGCTGCTGGCCGGAGGATTGGGCCATGCATGGATTTGCCCCCACCCTCCGGTGTTGGCAGCGGGTGGCGGGACCTCGCTCGCAATAGGTGCCCGGCCCCCTTGGCGAAGCCTCGTAGAGACAACTTGACTTTTTCAATAGTCTGCGAGGCCGTCTGCCCGAGTTGCTCATGGTCGGAACTCGCCGATTGATGAGGTACCAGGCTGTTGGCTAGTCCCGGTTGCGCGATGCGACATATTGTCGGGCAGTGACCGGTGACTACGAGAAGACGCTGCAACCGGTTGGCCAGGGGCAAAGGGCCGACGGCCTCTCAAGTCCTTCCATTCATGTGTCGGGGCAGGCGACTAAACTAGATTATCGGGAGGTTTCGCACACGTTAGGGCTCGCCGGTCTCTCAATAAAGATTAGAGAAAGGTGGGAAATCCATGGCCACTTACTTATTCACCTTCAGTCGCAAGCTGTGGGGAAAAAAGGCGGATAGCGCGATCGATGGGATTCTCGAAAGCTTTAAGCAACGGAAGCCGGACGATTGGTCGTGTGGCAGGACGAGAAAGATTCAGCCAGGAGACCGTGTGTTTTTCATGCAACTAGGGTGCAACGATCGCGGGATTTTTGCGTCAGGTAAGACGATTTCAGGTGTGAAACCTGGTTCCCATTGGAAGTATGGCAGGAGGAAGAAGG
>NZ_JACIYL010000235.1 GCF_014359955.1 Thermogutta sp.
CATCCCGTGATTCTGGACGTCGTTCACGGCCTGCCCTTCTCACCGTTCGAGGCGGAGGCGACCCCCACAGCTGGTGCAAACTGGTGGACCAACAATTGTTTCGCGATCGCGGAGATCTTCGAATACGTCTGCGGGCTCGGCGACATTCAGCGTGATGTTGTTTTCGAAGCACTTAAGGACTGTTACATCGACCTCGGATTCCAGACGGGTAACCCGTCGCGATTGCCAACGATTGAGGAGTTTGCGACTCGATTGCAAGAGTTGGAAGAAGAACGTGGTGTGAAGAACGTCATCCCGCGATGTCGCCCGCTGTTGGAATTTGGGTTATTCCAAAAAAATGAGTCTACCGCGGAATTTGCTCAATTGTTGCGCCGCGGGGTCGTCATAGATGTGCATAACCTCGGAATCGAAACTCTTCAGCTCGCGGCCGGCGCTTTCGTGCTGCGCAAGCTGTACAAAGATATGTTCCGCTGGGGGGAAACGGACCGCCTTCGGCTAGCAATTGTTCTGGACGAAGCCCACCGGCTGGCTCGTGATATAACTTTGCCCAAGATTATGAAGGAAGGTCGAAAGTTTGGCATCACGGTCGTGGTAGCCAGTCAGGGGTTAGCTGACTTTCATCCTGATGTCGTTGGTAACGCGGGAACGAAGGTGGTCTTCCGCACTAATTTCCCAATGTCCCGAAAAGTGGCTGGGTTTCTCCGTCCGTCACGTGACATGGATTTGGCCCAAGCCATCGAGCAGCTTCCGGTGGGTGAATCATTTGTCCAAACAATCGACATGCCTACCTGCGCCCGAGTCCGAATGCACGCGCCGTAAACATATCGGGACATACCATAGAATCCTGAAACCCCAGCGTCCCCAAGAGGCGCGTGAGCTCATAGCTGGTGTCCAAGGTCGACAAAGTTAGGTGTTTAAATTTTCAACTTTTTCAACTGAATACTGCTCTTGGCAAAACAAAGAGCCTCTCCTGTAAATCGCTAGAGGAGGTGAGGCAAAAGATATACCCAGCCGTCAGCATGGAGGCTCCCTATGCAACTTGTTACATCAATCACGGTGATTCTGCAAGCCGTCGCTCCGGATTAAGCCAGGATTTAACCGTCGAAGACTCACACTGCTGTGTAACCGGTTTCCCAACCTGCGATTTCAGTTGGTGGGAGATTCCACCTATGGTGGGCAAAGTATCCCGGACCTGTCGCTGTTCAACTGCAACCTGATCAGCCGGACCACGCTGGCTGCCCGGTTGTACGAGGCTCCACCTCCTAAGAAGCCCGGTCGCCCCGGCCGTCCTTGTCGTCGCGGTCAGAAGCTGCCTGCGCCAAAAGAAATGCTGTCCAAGGGAGGTCGGCAGATCAAGCTGTCGGTTTACGGTCGCACCCAGGCGGCGCGGGTGGCCGAGGTCGAAGCCCGCCTGCACGCAGTCCCGGAACGGCCGGTGAAAATCGTCGCCGTGGAGGCTTTGTCCGGGGGACGCGGCGGAAACCGTTCTATTCCACGGTTGTCGAGGCAAAGGCAGAAGATGTGCTGAGATGCTACTCCATGCGCTGGAGTGTGGAAGTGACCTTCCATGCCAGCAAGCAGTACCTGGGATTTGAAGAGCCCCAAGGATGGAGCGAGCGGGCGGTGGAGCGCACGGCTCCCATGGCCATGTTGCTTTACACGCTGATTGTCCATTGGTACGCTTCAGAAGGTCATCGGGAGGCGAGGTTACGGATCCCGCCATGGTACCCGCGCAAGTCCCGCCCTTCGTTCGCCGACATGCTGAGCACGCTCAAACGCCTGAGTTTACAACAGCGAATTTCTACGTCTGGCTTGGGGAGATGGGGTTCGGAAAAAAATGTTCCAACTCCTGGAAAACCTGATCAATCTCGCGGCGTAAAGTGCAAAAGGTGAACTGAGAAGTCTTGCGCCACTTAGAGGGTTTTTGGGTCCGCGATGTGGAGCCGATGCAAGACCGATTGCCAGGAATAACACCTCACGGGTCCTTCCCGCGAGTTTTGTTTCTCGACTGCGGCCGAACGCGTCGGCCAGTTGGCGAGACTTTCTATCCGGTAAGAATAACACTATCCGGCAAGAATAACGCCGGTGAGATGATGGCACTCGTCTTCCACGGTGTCTATTCGAGGAGCGCCTTTCACCGGGTGTATTCGAGGGACGCGTTCCACCGCGTCCCCGGGGCCCGGGTGGCACCCGAGCCGCCAACCGTTCCACCGGAGGGACAGCTTCCACGCCGGCCAATCCAACCGACGGAGGGCCGAACTCCACGTCAGCTAACCGCCTGGACGGATTCGGGGCTACCGGTCGGGGGGCACCCGACCCGCCAATCCAATGGCCCGGGTGAAACCGAGGCAATCGGTCGGGTTGGCACCTCACCCACCAATGACTCCCATGGCTCTGACGCCCGGCCAAAAGTTTACCTATTTTCGCCGGGGCGCGCTCAACGGCGCTCAATTTCGTTAAAATAGGCAAACTTGTTCTTGCGATCACTTATCCCGGGCACGACAAGCGTGCCGTTCCAAATGACGTTTCCCATTTCGCGGGCACGAGAAGGGTTCGCCGATAGGGGCCATTCATGAATGGCCCCTACCAGGTCGGAGGGACCCGCTTGTCAGGTCCGAGCCTGTCAGGTCCGCGTTTGAAGGCGGCTGGTCCGTTTTGCTGCAACAGGCCTTTTGGCACCTCACAGGGGCAGCGAAACCTTGTTAGAATGACGTCCCGGGCGGGGAGAGACCCGCGGCCCGAAGTTGCGAATGCACTACGCGGTGCCCGTCCGGGTTTTTGTCAGTGGTACGCGTCTTTTTGTCATTGGTGCGTCCTGTGGCGTGAGGTGCCTCCGTGGCTGGGGTTTCGGATCCGTTTTTATCGGCGCTGCGGAAACTCTACGCAGCTTGTGAAGGCGTCGCGCACACCTGGACGGTTTTCTGGACGAGATACCAAGAGATCTGTCGCCGACAGGGCCTGTGGTTTCCCGACGTGGGTCCCAAGTGGGCTGCGTTTCAGTCGGCCTTTCAAGAGGCGGCGCGACAACTCCAGGAATGTCGCCAAGCCATGCCGAAACCGGAAGAACTGCCCCCGTTGTTTACGGGCTGGCCGCGAAGCTGCACCATCGCGCAAACTTTCTCCCAACTGCTGGGGTTTTATGCGAAATCGTTTGCCGCGTGGCTGCCGGGCGTTATGAACCCACCGGGCGGTTTTGGCCAGTGGAACTCAAACACGGATTTTTCCCGGGAATTCATGGAACCATTCGAGGGGCAATTTATCGTGCCGTTGGGCCACGCTATTGAGGTGTATGAGAGATTTCTCGCCCAGCGGGAGGCCCAACGACTGGCGGAAGCGCTGGCTGCGGATCCTCCAACGGTCCTGGAGGGAGACGAAACTCCACAGGGTCCTTCGGCACCGCAAAGCACGGCCATGCCTCCAGGCGAAGCGACTCCTCAGAAGCCAGAGCCGGATTTCTGTTTCCGTCGGGATGGGGATGGCTGGTTTATCCGCGCATTTGGCAAAGAAGGGCACTTCAAGAATCGGAAGGGCTTCCATTACATCGCCCTATTGATCGAAAGAGCAGGAAAACCTGTTCCGATGGCGGAGTTTATCGCCAAGGCCGAAGGGCACTCCCCGGATCCGAAGCGAACACCGCTAGCGGAAAGTTGGCAACCGGTCCTGGACAGGGAAGCGAAACAGAGCTTGAAAGATCATCTTGTCAAATTGACGGCGGACATCAAGCAAGCCGAAGAGCGGGGGGACTTCACATCAGCCGATGTTCTCCGCAAAGAATTTGAACGACTGAGCGGCTATCTCCTTGCCGATACACAGCCTAACGGCAAGGCGAAGAGCTTCTCTACGACCTCAAAGAGGATGGCGGAAGCCGTCCGGAAGGCGATCAGCCGGGTTTGTGACGCGTTGCGACAATCGGGTTTCGATAAGCTGGCAGACCACTTTGAGGCTTATATCAGCGCTGAGGAATTTTCCTACGTGTACCGTCCGCCCGCATCAGTGACTTGGGCTCTCCTCTAACCTCCCTGGTGTTCGGACGCACTTTCGGACGCGAAATGTCCGGCACGGAGCTGGTATCTCGTGACGCGGACGCGTCCAGGGACGGACGCCAAATGTCGGGCATACACCGCAGGGCCTTCGCGTCCGGACAAATTTTTGGACGCGAAATGTCCGTCACGGACGCGATTTGTCCGGCGTTCCTTTGTAGAAGCGGCGGCACAGTGCCAGCCGCGGCATCCTGTGACCGGTTTCTACAAAGGAGCGCAGAACCATGCTGGAAAGACTTCTTCTCACGCCCCGGGAAGCCGCTTATCGGTTGGGCATCAGCCCGCGCCACCTCTGGACCTTGACGGCCCCACGCGGACCCATTCCCTCCGTGAAACTTGGCCGGCGCGTGTTCTACAGGCCCAAGGACCTTGAAGACTTCGTAGCCGATGTCGCGCGGCGATCGGCGGAAACCGTTGAAAGCCAGGCGGGTACGCAAGACCAAGGGGGGACCGCCGATGGCTGAGCGTCGGGTTACCATTCGCCACGCGGTGCCACAGCCCCGGGAGGGCCAGCGGGTGCCTATTCTTGTCGTGGCATGGCCCCCGGTTCGTGAGGGCGGGCCCTGGACTGTGGAAGTGCGGGCGCCCCGGGACGCGGTCACCGCGCGTATCGTCACGCCACCGATCGCATTCATTGACGATCCCGAGGCGGAACTACTCGCAGAGCAATTCATCGCTCAACGCATTCCCGCAACGATCCATGATTTGCTACTCCCGAAAGCGGTCGTGGCCAGTGAAACCTTGCAACCGCTTCGCCCCAGCGACTTTGTGGATGCACAGGCGTATGCAACGCTCATACGGAGGTTAGTGAATGCCTGATCACTACTCAGCAACCCTCAGTGCCACAGCAAGGAACGGCGAAATCGTGGTCACACTCAAAGGCGGTCCTCTTCCCAAACCTATCACTCAATCTGTTCCAGCGAAGGATCAAAGGGGGTGGCGGGAGCTGGCGGAACGATTCCACCGGGAATTTGGGATCGCTCGGGGGGACACACTGAACGTGATCCAGGAGGCGGTGTATGAAGCCAAAACGCCGGCACGCAACGCCCGCCCCGCGGAGGCCCCGGTGGATTCCAAGCCCGGGGATGTGAGGGCCGGTTTCCCGCCTAAAACCAACAACACAGAATCGGAGTTTGATTTTCAACCCGTCATCATCAACCTCGAAGAGGTTGTAGCAACCCCAGTGGAATGGCTCTGGGATAAACGCATTCCGTTAGGCCGGATCACACTCTTAGTTGGCAAGCCTGGCCAAGGGAAGAGTTTTCTGACATGCGACTTTGCGGCCAGAGTTACCACCGGGACGCCGTGGCCGGACGGTTCGCCCTGTCAGAAAGGTTCAGTTCTCATGCTCACACTGGAAGATGACCCCGCCGACACCATTCGGCCGCGTCTGGATGCGATGCACGCCGACGTTACCCGGGTGCGAATTCTCAAGGCCGTAAACTACCGCGATATAGACGGTGCCCGGCGTCAACGGGGGTTGACGCTGGCCGATTTACCCGTGATTGAAAAGGCCCTCGAGTCACTCTCGGATTGCCGACTCGTGGTGATTGACCCCATCGGGGATTTTCTTG
>NZ_JACIYL010000236.1 GCF_014359955.1 Thermogutta sp.
GTTTCAATCCCAACTTGGTTCGATTAAGACTATGAAGCAAGTACTGGTCTGCGCCGTCACTATCGGAATGTTTCAATCCCAACTTGGTTCGATTAAGACGAAAATTGGTGCATAAGGAACAAAAAAAAGGAATATGTGTTTCAATCCCAACTTGGTTCGATTAAGACGCGACTTAAGCCCCATCCTTACGTGGGACGTAGCTAAGTTTCAATCCCAACTTGGTTCGATTAAGACTCGTTTACGCGAACAGCGAGCTGCTGAACAGATTCCCGAAGTTTCAATCCCAACTTGGTTCGATTAAGACTTCCATACCTTGATGACGATTTACCGTTTTTACGTGTTTCAATCCCAACTTGGTTCGATTAAGACAGTTGCGGATGCCGAGTGCATAGCCGCCAGACCCTCGTTTCAATCCCAACTTGGTTCGATTAAGACGCATCACGCTGTCACGCGGCTTGCCGCGCCTAAACCGTTTCAATCCCAACTTGGTTCGATTAAGACCCTCCCCGGAAAGCCGGTATTTTCCGGGGTTTCCGCCCTCCTCCCACCCCCTGTTTTGCAGTCGATCGCCGGTCATGCGAAAATCCCTGGAGATCGACTGCAACTAAGCGTATGCCCGGCCACTGATTTTGTCAAGCCCCAAGAAAGAGTGAGTGTAGTAGATACGATAGAGGGGGCATGCGCGATCACGATGAGGTTCTCGGCCGCCTGGCCCTCGGGCTGGCAGCGATCGCCGAACTTTCTCGGCATCCCCGACGTAAAATGCCCAGCAACGGGCTGCCCGCCGGTTACACACTGTCAACCCGTTTCCACCCCGATGGCAAGAATGGACCGAGGTGCCCGGATAGGGGGGATTGTTGGCAAAGCGGGAATGTGTCATCCCCGTGGGTGCTCCCCCTATAACGCTGCGCTACATTGCGGACGGGAGGGTATCGGGCGGTTCTGGTCGCGAAAGCAGCCGTGGCGGAAGCAGGCAGCCGAGCACCAGTCCGGCGAGCAGGCCGGCGACGTGGGCCGCGTTATCGATCATCGGCTCCGTCAGGCCAATAACGATCTGGTACACAGCCCAGGCGAGGAGGGCCAGCCCGATGCGTTTGTCGCGGAGGTGGACCGCCCGACGGTGTCGCCAGAAGAATCCCACGGCACATCCGAGCACTCCGAAGACCGCGCCCGAGGCGCCCAGCGAGGGTCCGGGGTGCACAAGAAGGCTGACAAAGCCGCCACACAGGCCGGTGAGCAGGAAAATGAGAACCGTCTGCCAGGGACCGAAGGCGTGCTCGCAGGCCATTCCCACGATGTAGAGCGCCGCCATGTTTCCCAGAAGATGGGAGAGATCCACGTGCATAAACATCGATGTGAGCAGGCGCCAGATTTCCCCGGCCAGGACCTTTTCTCGAATGAGGCCCGTTTTGAGAAAAACCTCCAGCACCTGTTGTGGATTTTCCGCTGAAAAAACGGGGATAAAAAAGCAGATATTGAGGACGATCATGCCCAGGGTTATGGCGGGAGTCCAGCACATTCCCCGCTCGAAGTCGACAGGCGGCGGGGCTGCGGCTGCCCGTTCAGCGAGCATGTCTTGTGTGATGACAAGCGGAGTGGGTTCGGGATAGCGCGTCTCAGGCGTGTCATTGGCCATGGCCTGTGTCTCCCCATCAGCGACGCTCTCCCGTATCGAGCATGACACCCAGCGCAAGGGCCACGCGGCGATCGAGGAGAACGTCCCGGTCCGCCCGCAGGTCCAGCACATAGCGATCGAACAGTGTGAACTTGCGATTGAATTCGCCGATCACCTCGTCGGTATCGGGATCGCAGATGATGAAATTGGTGCGGAGGATCCCGAACAAGGGGCCGATCAACCGACGCAGGAGCGAGAGGATGAGCGAATCCTCTTTGGCCACACACCACAGGGATCCATCGGGGCGATAGCAGGACCATTTGCGACGGATGAGGTTGGTGAGGTCGTTTTTACGCAGCCGTGCCAGGATGTTGCCGGATGGGTCACGCACGGTGTAGGTCGCGACGATTGGCATTATCTTTCGATCCTGGAGAATCTCTAATAATTTTTCGGTACGCGACTGGTCGCGCCAAAATGTCACGTGTCTTTTGGGCACTATGGCGAAAATGACGACGAATGTAAGGACCGCGCCCACCACAATGCCCACGGCGAGCAGCCACTCCTGATTGAGCACCTCGCCCAGCAGCGCAAATACAACCATACTCAAACCGAGGACAAGGATCCCCGCGAAAATGGCCAGAATTCCTCGGGCAAGGTAAACGGGTCGCTCCACAAACAGGATGGGATTGTTGTTTTCGTCGCAGACCGAATATTTTTCCGAAATGGCAACGACATGCTGTCGGAGCAGATAGACATCCCGGTCAAAAGGCGGCTCACCCCGTTGTACGGGGATTTCTTCCTGCTGTGGCGATGGCACAAGCAGATTTTGCCCACACCGCGGGCACTGCACGAGTTTGCCCGCATACTCGTCTTTAAGGTTGTACTCACTCCCACAAGTGCACCGGACAAGAACAGGCATGGGGCTCTCCTTTCCGCTTTTTGTTTGACGAGCCTCTGTGCGCGATCGATTTGGTGTCGATTATGCACAAATCAGCGGCGGAAAGAAAGCCACCGGCTCGGTTTTCTCCCGTGGCGGCTGATGATGCGACATGGGGCAGAAATGAAAACAAAAACACCACCGACAGTCGCCAGGTGGCCGAACGGGTTCTTGTGTGCTTGTTAATCTATGGCCGGAAGGGCACGTCTCCCGTTTGACGCAACGGGGTAAGTTCCTTGAGGGTACCGGGTTTCCACTCCTGGGCGATGGCGATGTCTTTTTCCACGTAGGGGGTGATTTCGTGGAGGTCCACATACCCGATGCGGTTGAGGAGTTGCGGTTTGTATTGGCTGAGAGTGATCCGTGCGTAGTTCTGCCAGTTTTCGAGGGCCTTGTGGAGGTGTTCCACAGCGGCCTGCTTTTGTTCGGGTCGCCCGTCGCGATCAAATTCCGCCAGTCTGACCGCCCCGCGAATTTTTTCGGCATAGTATTTTCCCAGATAGGCCACGGCTTCGAGATCCCCGAGCGTTCGCTGGAGTTCCCGGTGGGCGATGTCGCGCGATTTCAGGTCGGCGAGCAACGTCAGCGTTTTCTGAGCGTTGCTTTCCAGGTCGCGCGCGATTTCCAGGGGCCCGACCGCAATCTGTTCGGTGTGGTCCTTGTGATTGAGCCATTCCCGAATGTTGAGCACACCGCTGCCGGGCATTGTCTGCCCCAGGATAAAATCTTTCACGGTGTAAAATCCCCGCGGTGCGGGATAGCGCATGCAGGCTTCCGGGAACCATCTCAGGTCGATATCCCCCCAGAAAAACCGGGTGATCAGGGGAAACACGCGAGAAGCCGCCGCCCAGGCTGTGAAGAGCTTTTCAGAGGGAAGCTCGGGAAACCGGGCGGCCACAATTCTACGAAAATGATCGTTGGACAGCGCAGGGTCGTAACTGAGGCGTCCCCACAGCAGAAAGCTGTACCACTGCTTTTTCATGACCAATTGGCGTGGCACTTCACCATCGACATCGATGGCTTCGCGACCCCAGCAGTATCCGTCGGGACCCATATAGAATCCTGCCAGGCGATCACGACCAGGCATATTGAGGATATATTCACGCGCATAATCGGGATCACCCCAGCGAAAACTATAGACGTCGTCATTCCGGACGGTCAGCCAGGTTTTCATTCCCGCCGGCATCTGTTCCAATGCGGGTTTGATAAACGGTGGATTCGGAATGGAATACATATGGGCGATGGAGTATTTAAAACTGAACTCCAGAATATCGCGCGCCTCATGAAATTCCCGGAGAATGTCGCTTAAATTCGTCATGTGGAAGCGATGGATGAGGCGGAAAGATCGTCCGCGCTGGTCGGCGAGGGCATCGCGGACTCCTTCACCATAGGTTTGCCAGAGCCATTGTTCCGGGGTTAAACGCTTGGTCCCGCGCCCCATGTTTTCTCCCGCGGTGATGCCGATGCCCGCCAGAAGCGGGTATGTTCGGACGAGTTCACGGACACTCGCCCGGAAATACTGGACGGTCACAGGATTATCTCGGTCGGCAGTGATTCCGTACTTGCCATCCGTGCCCCACACGAAGATATTCCAGGTGAACCAGTAAACTTCAATACCGCGATCGTGGGCATACTGCATGACGTGGCGCCAGAAGGCGATTTTTTCGTCGATCGTCATGCGGCGCACGATCTCCACATCCTGCAGCATCTCGGGACGGACCATGTCGCGTCCCGTATGCGAGAACGAATCATCCAGGCGGAGGCGGGTCCGCCAGACGTCGTTCAGCGCCACGTCAGGAAACTCCGGAACGCGGACGATGGATGGGAAGGGGTGAAGATTCCAGAGCGTGAGCACGTTGTATCGATGTCGCGCCATCTCGTCGAGAAATTCGTGCCAGAAGGTGGTGCTCCAGACTTCGGGAATGTTGGCCTGAAATCTGTCCCCGTTATCGGAATAGCTGGGCGTTCGCACATCGAGGGGGATGTTGAATTTGATGCCCCGGCGTTTGATGTACGGTCGATGTTCCCCTTCGGCCAGGTCGCCGAGCGCGTGGATGCGAATCGCCTCAGCGATGTCCAGACCGCCGTACATGGCCCCCGTGGGGTCGCCTCCGGTGATTCGGAAACCAGCGGGGCTTTCCATTCGTTCAATCCGATAGCCCTGGGGCGGGAGTGAGTTCTGGTCAACGCGACATTCGACGACCAGCCGGGACTGCGGCGTGCCGCTTGCCAGCGCCGCTTGCAGGATTTCGTCGATCGCGAACGCGATTTGCGGGAGGCGGATGTCGCCGCGGAATTCGATACTTCCGGGTTCGGCCGCCCACATTCGATCAACAGAGCACCCCCCAAGCCAGAAAAGGTGCCATTAAGACCGTGGACACAAGCGTTCGCAGCATCAGTCGAGCCTCCCCGGTTTGACAGATTACTCGGCAACCTGTCAGAGCCTGTTCGTAGCGAATATCTATTGTCTTTCCTGCCCCACGTTTCTTTGTCTAACCTCCGGCTTTTGCAGTTCTTGGCGGATCAATGCCGGTCGGTTGGTTGTGATCGAATCCACGCCCAGGTCGCGAAACAGTCTGGCACGCGCGCCGTCATCAATGGTCCAAACGTGGAATTCGTAGCCTTCACGGCGAAGCCGGTCCACGAAAGACCGATTGACAACTTCCGGGTTGGCTTCTGTGTCCAGTCCGTGGGGTCTGATTCGCGACAGAGTTTGAAATACTTCGTCCGCGGTGGGAGTCCAGCAGCCTGTCTCCTTGTCCTGTTTGTACGACACCAGCCAGTAAACCTTAACCTCGGGCAGTAATCTGCGAACTTCCACGACAGTATTTTGGTCAAACGCAATGATGACAATTTGCTGGAAAGAAATTCCGGACGAAACGAGGACCCGACGGATCGGTTTTACCAGCTCGGGGCCGCCTTTGATTTCGAGAAAGAGCTTTTTCCCTGGCGGGATGATCGCCAGAACTTCAGCCAGCGTGGGAATGCGTTCGCCGGTAAACGC
>NZ_JACIYL010000237.1 GCF_014359955.1 Thermogutta sp.
ACTGGGGCTGGATCTTCCAATGGTGTACGGCGTGGTATGGGGACTGGGCCTGGATTTTCCAATGGCGTACGGCGTGGAGTCCATAGACGGCTACAGCGAATTCGTCCGCCAGACACACGAATACCGCCGCGTACTCGACGGTTTGACCACCGCGCCTTTGCAGACGCTTCGAAAGTACGGCGTTCAGTACGTTGTGCTCCATCGAACGGCCGCTCAGCCGGTTCGCAGCCCAAGTTGGGATGCGCGGTGGGCCGAGACCCAAAGCCTCTTCGACGACCCTCGGATCCGCGCCTGGTGCCGAAGCAAGGTACCGGTCTATTCCGACGAATTCGTCGCTGTGTTTCCCGTGTCGGAATCCGATCCCCTTGCTTTTTGGGAAGAGCCCGAGCTGGAGCAGGCTGCGGCTCCCTCACCATCCACGGGGCTCACCCGGAAGGTTTCAGCGGAAAACGGCGCACTGCGCGGGGGGCCTTCACGCTGCCGGCCTGCCCCGTTGCGTCGCCCAGGTGGCGCGGTCGTAGTGGTGAACTGTGAGGACAAACCGGAAGGTGGACGACTCGTCCTCAATTATCTGTGGCGAAAGGGACTGGTGGCCACGGCCGACGGCCAGTTTCTGCCAATTGGGTCCGACTCGTGGGGACGAACTGTGGTCGCAGTTCCTGCGGGGACCCGGGAGCTGGTGGTTTCGTACCAGCCACCGTGGAAGAGTGGCGTCGGAGTCGGGCTCTGCGCGTTGGTTCTGGCCGTTCTCCTTGCGACAGCCGCGGCAACGCCTCCCATCAGACGAAGCGACCCCATGCCGTCGCAGTGAAGATCCTCCGCTGTGGGGTGGAGTTTGCTCGGTGGTCGGGGCAATTCATGAATGAGTCGTACCGAAATCGTCGGGTGATGCTTGATGGGCTGGACGGGCGATTCATGAATCGCCCCTAGCGTGATTGGCTGAGGAGGGCAGCAATCCGTATCACTTTGTCAGGTCCCAGCTGGGCCTCTCTTGCGCTTAGCCAGAAACGTCACGGGCCTGTTTTACTGGCTGGCCGCGTAAATTGGCCAATCCTTTCGTCCCAAGCGCAAACTTCGCCCAGCGGGTATGTGGAGACCGGTTGCGTCGCGGGCTCCCCAGCCTGCCACGGGCGCGTCATAATAAACCAATTCCCCTGGCAGAGTTTGACATCAGATGAACACCTCAGCAAAGGAGAGTACGACCGCCTATGCCCTGGTTTTATGAGCGAGCATCGCAGATTGGGTGGCCCCGTATTCGCGAACTGATGGAACGAGCGCTGGACGAGGCCCGGACGAGAATTTGCCGTTTCCCCAAACGGGTTCTCCTTCTCCCGCCCGACATCACGCGGATGCACTCCGGTGCGGGCAAAATGACCGAGATGCTCTATCAAATGCTGGCCAGGGACGCCGACGTGCACGTCATCCCCACATTGGGCCAGCACGAGCCGCACAGTCGCGAACAGAATGCCCGAATGTTTGGAAGCATCCCCCATGAACGGATTCACGCCCATCACTGGATTGACACCGTCGTCCCCGTGGGCGAGGTCCCCGCCGAGTTTGTCAGGGAGGTCAGCCGGGGGGCCGCAGACTGGGCTATTCCCATCGATCTGAACACGATGCTCATGCGGGAAAAGTGGGATTTGATCATCAACATCGGGCATGTGGTTCCCCATGAAGTGCTGGGTTTTGCCAACCATAACAAGAACTATTTCATTGGTTTGGCGGGAAAGCGGACTATTTGTGCCTCGCACATTGCGGCGGCCTGTTGTGGGATAGAAAACAATCTGGGGACGCTCATCACACCGGTTCGGGCGTGCTTCAACAAAGCAGAGGACGATTTCCTCGGTTCGCTGCCGGACTTTTATATCCAAATAGTCATGGCCCGCAATCCCGAGGACCAGCTCGTTCACACGGGGATTTATGTAGGCGACGACCTGGACACCTACTTGATGGCCGCGCGACAGTCCCGCGAAGAAAATATCAAGGTGTTTGAAGAGCCACTGCAAAAAGTCGTTTGCTACATGCAGGAAGACGAATTCGTCAGCACCTGGGTGGCGAACAAGGCGATCTATCGTACCCGAATGGTCATGGCGGATGGCGGCGAACTCATTATCATCGCCCCTGGACTGAAACGGTTTGGTGAACAGGAAGAAGTGGATCGATTAATCCGAAAGTACGGGTATGTGGGAACGAAGCGGATCATGGAACTCTATCGAACGAACGCAGATCTCCAGGATCTCGCCCACGCCGCAGCCCATCTCATTCATGGTTCCTCGGAAGGCCGTTTCACCATCACCTATGCCCCCGGTCATTTGACGCGTGAGGAGATCGAGGGAGTCAATTTCAAGTACGCAGATCTCCAGGAAACCCTTCGCCGCTATCCGATCGACAGGCTCCGCGAGGGCTGGAACACAACCGCTGACGGCGAGACGATCTATTACATTCCCACACCTTCTGCAGGTCTTTGGGCCACCCGGAAGAAACTTTACGAACGGCCCCCCGGCTTCGAATGCTAACCCGGAAGTGCCACCCGCAGCACGCCGCCGGGCAGAGCCCTGGGACTGATCGGGCCTAAAAATCCCCGAATATGGTGCAGCCCGAGACGGCCTGGGTGTGGTTATCGGGCTAACAGTGCGCTTCGTCGAGATATCGCCGGAAAATATGCTATATTCTTGACAGAGAAGCTTTTCCGTGCGAGTAAACCAACTCGTCCTTTTCTGTTTCAGGTTTCTTCCCAGGAGGCGTGCTGGTGGCGCAGGGAGAAAAATCCCCGAGGCCCTCATCTTCGGAAAATCAGGGGACGGTCGTCCACCGGGGAACAGAGATCAATTCGCCGGCTGATGCCGCCACCCCGGCTCCTCGTGCACCGCATCGCAGGTGGGCCTTGCTGGAAGTCCTGGCCGTTTTCCTGGGAATTCTTCCTACCTTTTTCATCGGCCTGCTGGCAAGCTCCCATGTCCACTGGAGCCAGTGGCTTGAAAAGCTGGGACTGAGTGAAGCCTGGGGAGCGTCCCACTCTCGCCCCGCACCGGCCGCCAAATGGCTCGGCAATGGTGAAGCCGATTTTGGAGATTTTTGCGTCCGTGTTTACGATCCGGCCAGCGGGCTTATCCGCGAAACGAGTTTCCAATTTCGGGTGGTCACTACCTTCGATGATCCTGAAAGTTTTGGCCGTTTTATCCAGTCCTTCGGTCACCTTATTCGAGACGAGGTCCTCGTTACCGTTCGGGCAAGCAGTCCCTCCGAACTTCAACAGGTGGATTATCTGGCGAGAAAAGTCGTGACGCGCGTCAATCGGCTGCTCGGGCAACCTATACTGAAAACCGCCCGCATTGAAAATTTCTCCCTTGCCGAGCGGACTGTGTCCAAGCGTGATGCAACGTCCGAATCGGTTCCCTAATTCCGCGCGTCGTCTTCCCTGATTGGTAGGGGCCCGCTTGGCATCAGCACCTGTCCGTAGTGCTGTCCCCAGTCGCGCGCACTTTTGCGAGACCTATTGCACCTCGCAGCGACCGACTGCCGCCCGCACATTGCCGACCGTAGGAGACAATCACAGGCCAGCAGTCAAGCTGCATCATTGGAATGGGTTTTCACCGACGGGAGGAGTTGGAGTCGGTGTTGTGGGCTGCGGTTGAGCCTGGGGCTGAGCCTGCGCCGGTTTCGGTGGTTGTTTCGGGGCCTGGGTGACAGGCACCACATGCTGGATGGGCTTTGTCAACCTGCTCTCTCGCAAGCACTGGATCAGGCCCCGCTCGTTCGCCAGATAGATTCGATCGGTTTGCGAATTCATGTATCGCAGCGGATAACGGGTCACATCGAACTGTCCCTGCCGAGAACCAGTTTGGATATCCATGATGACCAACTGATTGATCCCGTCGATTCCGTAAACACGCTGGTCGCTCGCCGCCACAAATTGTCTGATTCCGCGTCTGAACCAGACCAGCTCCCCGGTGGTGGCCTTGACGCGATACAGCCCGCCGGTTTGCGTCGTGAAGTAGAGATCATCGCCCACAAGAGCTGGTGACTGGTTAATGGGTTCACCCGTTGAAAACCGCCACAGGACTTTGCCGTCGTACTCCCTTAGTGCGTGGATGAACCCGTTGGTGGTCGCCACAAACAGCATGCGATTGGGATCATTGGGAAGCGTCGGATCCCCCGGACGGACACACGGGGGCGCCACAATATCTCCGTTGGTCTGCAAAAAGTATTGAACCTGGAATCGCAATTCTGCACGCACATCCAGTTCCGCGACGAAGAGTAATCCCTCGTCTGTCGGCCAGGCCACCCGCTCGCGCGTGGAATCAGCATAGGTGAGCCGAGGTTCCACCAGGGCATGCCCCCAGGACATCACAAACAATCCCGGTCTTTGCTTCGTAGAGAGACGAAGTTCCTCTTTGGCTATTGGTTGAGCGGTCACGGTAGCTTCGGGAGGCGTTTCCGTTTCTGCCGGTTGCGAAGTTTGCTGAGCGCCAATCCCTCGATTATTGACGGTCGGCTGGCTCGCGCCTGGTTGCGCAGATAAACCGGTCTCTATTGGTAGCGTTCCGGTAGCCGCGATCATCTCGGGAGTGGCCCATTCAAATCGGTAAGACTCGATCTTCCCGCGAATGAGCGGCACAAACACATGCGTGGGGCTCAGAGCCGGGCCGGCTCCCACCGCACCTTCGGTCTGTCGCTTCCAGAGGATGACCCCCGTGTGCCGGTTCAGAATGTAGATCGTGCTTCCATTGACGACCGCGACCAGATGCTCGCCAGCCGTCGGCTTCAAGGTGAGCAAATCGGGACTTCCCACAGTCGTCGCCCACAAAGAACGGCCCGTCTCGGCGTCAAACGCCTGAAGAACGGCCGTGTCTGTCACGACAAACAGCGTCCCGCGATCCAGAAGCCAGTCTGTCATCCTTCCAATGGTGGGGTCCACCTGCACCTGATTGAACCAGGCGAGTTCCAATCCATAGGGAGCCAGTTGCTGGGGCCGAATAAGATCCGGGGCCGTCGCCTGAGAGTTTGATTGGCCGCCAAAAATTCCCAGCAGAAGAGCTGCCATCACCAGACCCAACCGGGCATCTTTCATCGCGCGTTGCGTCATCTCTCTGCCTCGTATGGCAATTCAAGCGTTCACCGTCACGTGTACCCGTCCGAAAAGCTGCCTCACCCTATCCGTCCCCGCTCCCCGGACGCAAACCCCCACCGACAACCTGTCCGCCGGACACATCGCGGGGAAGTCCTCCTCATCCGGCTATTATCCATGATAATTGGGCAGAGTGGAAAAGAAACGCTCTTTTTCCAGGTTATTCTTTGACAATTTTTCCGTTTTTCGGTCAGTCGATCTCCGCCGTTCTCGGAGTTCACCTGCTATTGCCGCAGGCGTCGGACGAGAACGTCGGCTCACAGTGCGACAGAACGCCAGTCTTTCTTCTCCCGGACCGCGTGCTCGTCCCGGCCGAACCGGCCGATTTCCGGAAGGGCAATCCACGCATCAACCCGCTGCACTCGGGGCGTAGCCAATGTCGCCGGATTATGGCAGGCAGCGTCACGCGACCATCCCCAC
>NZ_JACIYL010000238.1 GCF_014359955.1 Thermogutta sp.
GAATACGGAAGAAGGCGGCTGCATGGCGGGGGCCGACGCTTCCTGTGTGAGTAACGAGGCCAAAAAGCGAGGGAGCGACCAGTGTGGGACGCTGGGGGCGGGAAACCACTTCCTGGAGGTTCAGGTGGTGGAAGAAATTTTCGATCCCGAAGCCGCTCGGATCATGGGATTGGAGCCGGGAACCGTCTGCGTGATGATCCACTCCGGATCGCGCGGCCTGGGCTATCAGGTGTGTGACGACGCACTCCAGGAAATGCGGCGGTGTCCGGAAAAATATCACATCCAGCTCCCCGACCGCCAGCTCGCCTGCGCCCCTATTAACAGCCCTGAGGGTCAGCGCTATCTGGCGGGGATGCGGGCGGCGGCCAATTATGCCTGGGCCAATCGCCAGCTCCTCATGTGGCAGACGCGGGAAGCCTTCAGCGAATTTTTCGGGAAACCCTGGGAAGAATTGGGCATGGAGCTGGTGTACGACGTTGCCCATAACATCGCCAAGATGGAAAAGCACGTCGTGAATGGCAAGGAAAAACTCGTGTGCGTCCATCGGAAAGGCGCGACGCGGGCATTTCCACCGGGCCATCCCGACGTTCCCGAGCGGTATCGCGCGATCGGCCAGCCGGTCATCATTCCCGGTGACATGGGCCGCGAAAGCTGGGTCCTGGTGGGCCAGCCGGCTTCGATGGAGAAAACATTCGGCACCACCTGCCACGGGGCAGGGCGCGTGCTCAGCCGCAACGCCGCCATTCAGGTCGCACGGGGTCGCCAGATCGACAAAGAGCTGGCGGCCAAGGGAATCATCGCGCGGGCGCACAGTCGGGCAGGACTGGCGGAGGAGCACTCCGACGCCTATAAAGATGTCAGCATCGTGGTGGACATCGTGGATCGCGCGGGACTCGCCAAGAAAGTCGCCCGGCTGCGTCCGATCGGTGTGGTCAAAGGATGAGGGCAGCGAACTCCGGGCGACAAACACGAAGGACGACCGCTCTCCCCGTCCGACGGAGGGCCTGATAGGGAGGCCAGCAGAAGAGCGACGACGCGTGAGTGGACAGGACCATGCGGCGTTTCAGTGTGCCGGAGAGAACCATGAAATCGATGACACTGCTCTCCAAAAAATTCCTGAGGGGAAGCTGGGCGGTTCTGGTGATGGCCGCTGTAACCAGCCTGGGATGTCAGGCTGAAAAAGAGGGCCTGTCGTCTCGGCAATTTCAAATTGTGGGTGACAAGCCCGCCTGTTGCGAAACGGAAGCCGCGACAGAAAGTGGTGCAACGTCTGCTGGGGCCGCTGAAGAGCAATCGTCGTCGGGGAGTTCCGTTGCTGAGGTAACCGGTGAAGAAGGAGGTAAGGCCATGGCCATCAGAATCACCAGCCCTGCATTTCAGTCGGGGCAGCCGATTCCCAAGAAATACACGGGAGAAGGGGCGGATGTCTCGCCGCCGCTGGAATGGTCGGGTATCCCCGAGGGAACCCAGGAACTGGCCCTCATTTGTGACGATCCGGACGCTCCCACGCCGGAACCCTGGGTACACTGGGTGCTCTACAAGATTCCGCCCGATGTGACCAAACTGCCCGAGGATCTTCCCAAAACCCCCAAACTTGACAATCCGCCGGGAGCTCTTCAGGGGAAGAATTCGTGGACGAGCGGTCAGACGATTGGATACCGTGGCCCCATGCCTCCGCCGGGCCACGGCCGCCACCGTTATTACTTCCGCATTTATGCCCTCAATACCAAGCTCAACCTTCCGCCGGGTGCAACGAAGAAAGAGCTCATGAACGCTATGAAAGGACACATTCTGGCGGAAGGCGAATTGATGGGCACCTATGAGCGGAAATAAAGACCGTTGCCCACCGGGTTTGGTTACCGGCAGGGGTACGGACGCCGATTCTGGGGACACGGAGGGAGTGCGTGTTTTGGGAGGACTGATTTTTCGTGCCTGACCGTCGGCAGCATCGTGGTCCTCATCCCGAAGATCATGAACTCTTCGCGCCCAGCCAGTATCCCCGGCTGCTGACGGCGTTCGGTGATCTCTGCTGGCTCCTCGATCGGGGTTACGCGTTGCCCTCGTCTCTCAAGCTGGTGGGCGATCGCTATCAACTGGCGGCCCGGCAGAGATTGGCGCTGGAGCGCAGCGCATGCACGCGGGAAGAACTGTGGAACCGGCGTTCTCGGCAGAAGGAGGTGCACAGCCTCTGTGGTCTGCCGCTTTATCTGGATGGCTATAACGTTCTCACCACCATAGAAGCAGCGCTGGGCGGCGGAGTGCTCATCCGCGGAAGGGACGCCGCTCTGCGCGATATGGCCAGCATGCACGGCTCTTACCGAAAGGTCCAGGAAACCGTCGCCGCAATCGACCTGATTGGAAAGGGCCTTGCCGAGCTGGGTGTTTCCACCGCGCATTGGTATCTCGACAAGCCCGTGTCCAACAGCGGCCGCCTAGCCAAACTCATCCGGGAAATGGCAGCGGAACACGGCTGGTCGTGGCAGGTGGAAATCGTGCAAAGTCCCGATTATGTCCTTATGGAATGCCCCGATGTGATCGCCACCGCGGACAGCGTCATCCTCAACTACTGTGCGGGGTGGGCCAATCTCACCGACTGGCTGGTGACACGCTACGTCCCGACGGCCTGGGTGGTTGATTTTTCGCGCGTGCCGGAGGACGATGAGAACAAATCGGGACAACAATCTTCCGCCGATCATCTGCCTTCGTGAAGCCCACAGACTGGCGTGCACGACACGCGCGGCGACAGCGAACCAGGCCGCCTTCGTCATTGCTGAGCAGAACGGAACAAAGCTGAAAGTAAAGGAGTAAACGGTATGGGTGCAACACCGGCGCGCCGGTTGATCATCGAGCGGTGCCGAGCAGCGGGGTTCCCCACCGTGCGGATGCGGAGACTCCGCTATCACCCGGCAATTCGGCAACTCGTTCAGGCCGTTCGGCTTGATCCCGGCCGGTGGATTCTGCCCCTGTTTGTGCACGCCCGCTCCGAGCCTCGCGTGCCGATCTCCTCAATGCCCGGCCATGATCAGCTTTCCCTGGATGCCCTGCGCGAAGAAATCGAAGAGGTCAAGCGCCTTGGACTGGGAGGTGTTCTCCTGTTCGGCATTCCGGATCACAAAGATCCCCTGGGCAGCGACGCCACAAGTGACCAGGGGATCATCTGCCGGGCGATTCGGGTCATCAAAGACGTAGCGCCGGAACTGCTTGTCATCACGGATGAGTGCTTCTGCGAATACACCAGCCATGGGCACTGCGGCGCGCTGGGGAAAGCCGGAGCCTACGATACCGTGGACAACGATCAGACCCTCCGTATGCTCGGGTGGCAAGCCGTGGCTCATGCTCGCGCAGGTGCCGATATGGTGGCCCCCAGTGGCATGATGGACGGCATGGTGGGGGCGATCCGCCAGGCCCTCGATCAGGCTGGTTTCACCCACGTTCCGATCATGAGCTACAGCGCGAAATACGCCAGTGCGTTTTATGGGCCGTTCCGGGAAGCGGCGGAAAGCGCGCCCCAGTTCGGGGATCGCCGAAGCTACCAGATGGATCCCGCGGCGGCTGCCGAGCAGGCCCTCCGCGAAGTGGAGCTTGACCTTGCCGAGGGTGCCGACATCGTGATGGTCAAACCGGCCACGTCCTACCTCGACATCATCCAGCTGGTGAAAGAACGATTTCCCGGCGTGCCCGTCGCGGCGTACAACGTCTCCGGAGAATACAGCATGGTGTGGGCGGCTGCTGAGAAAGGCTGGCTGGATCTCCAGCGCGTGGCCCTCGAGATGCTCACCGCCATCCACCGCGCCGGGGCCGACATCATCATCACCTACTGGGCCAAACAGGCCGTCAAATGGCTGGAACAGTAGGCCGTGCCCATTTGGTCCCCAAAAACAGTAAAAGAACCTGCCAGGGCCACACAGGAAATTCTGCGCGCACTCCAGAGGATCACCACCCGCCGGCTCGTTCCAGCCTCGCTGGTTGGGCCATATGAGTGCCCGTGTCCTGCCACTTCAAGTCCACGATGGCCCCCGCCGGGACGGCGATCACAGGGAACGTGCGTACGCTTGAACTTTATTTCCCACCGAATGATGATGGTGATTTTGTGCACAGTGTGCGTGCCTCACTGGTTGCTTTCCTGCTGGTTTTGTTTGTTGAGAGGAGGTCCTATCATGCGTGCTCTCACCGTGTGGAGTTCAGCGGTCATCTTGCTTGCGCTGGCAGGCAGTCTTTCTGCTGAGGAATGGATCAGCGGCAAGGTGTGGCAGGAGCCACCTGTCGTCACCCCCGGGGAGGGATGTGGCGCTCCCCCGTCCGATGCCATCATCCTTTTCGATGGAAAAGACCTTTCTGAATGGGAAGGGGGTGAAAACTGGATTGTGGAGAACGGCTACGCCATCGCCCAGAAAAATGGTATCACGTCCAAGAAAAAATTCGGCGATATCCAGCTCCACCTGGAGTTTGCCACACCGGAAAAAATCGAAGGTTCAGGTCAGGGCCGTGGCAACAGCGGCGTCTATCTGATGGGACGTTACGAGGTCCAGATTCTCGATTCGTATCAGAACCCCACGTACTATGACGGGCAGTGCGGGGCCATCTACAAACATCATCCTCCGCTCGTCAATGCTTCGCGAAAACCGGGCGAATGGCAGACCTACGACATCATTTTCACCGCTCCCCGATTCGACAAGGACGGAAAGCTCCTGAAACCGGCCTACGTGACCGTCATTCACAACGGTGTGGTCGTGCAAAACCACTTTGAAATCGAAGGGACCACGGCGTGGGATGCCCCGCCGAAATACGCTCCCCACGCGGAAAAAGAGCCCATCCATATCCAGTTCCACGGCAATCCGGTGAAGTTCCGCAACATCTGGGTGCGGGAGCTCCACGAGCTCAAGTGCGAACAGCGCAAGCCGGAAAAGCCGGAAAAGCCGGAAAAGTCCGAGAAGCAGTCTGACAGCCACTGATCGAGCCCGGTTTTGAAACGGGGATGGACGCTCGACGGAATTGTCCGCCCGACGGACAATCACAGTCGTCGGTTTGGGCACGTCGATGAACCGTGGGATCAAGGGCGGCCAATCGGTCGCCCCTTCCCATTTTTGGAGATGTTGGGGCAAGCAGTCGTTGATGATGTCTCCGTATGGTACGAGGGCGAGAGCACCTCGCAGGGGAACGCCTGTCGTGCCCGTGAAATGCTTTGTCCCTCGCTGGTGGTAGGGACAATTCATAAATGGCCCTACCGGAATATGGCGTCGGCCGTGGTTAATGTGTCTTGAAAGGTGGAGGCACCGGCCCACCGTCATCTGGTTGGCCGGTCGGCATGCCGTTCCCGGTGAACCTTTGGGCATTCCCCCGAGTCCGCTCTTGTTAAACCGCGGCAAAGGGGGGTATATTGCAGGTAATAGCGCCTCGCAGCCGGTCTCGGTGCAGAGGGTGTGGGCATCGGTCTTCCCAAAAATGTCTGGCCCAGCGAATAAATTTTATCCTGAAAGCGTTGACAGGTAGAGTTTATGGCCATCCGCGTTGCAATTTTAGGAGCGACAGGCTATACGGCGGT
>NZ_JACIYL010000239.1 GCF_014359955.1 Thermogutta sp.
GACGAAGTCCGTTTTAACGAGCGCGGCAATCAGGTGACACTCATTAAACGTCGTCCGGCAAATTTTCAGTGAGTTGCGCGATTGGTAGATAACCGGCCCATTCACTCCTCAATACAAAAGGGAGCTGCGAAGGATTTCTCCACCGGTGCTTGCTATGCAGCGTTTTTGCCGAGTCCTGCTCATCGATCACAAAGACAGCTTCGTCCACAACCTCGCGCGCTACTTTCGCAGGCTTTCCTGCAAGGCGAGCGTAGAGCGCGTGTCGTCACTTCCAGACAGACACACGATCTGCCGGAACTTTGACCTTGTGGTCCTCTCCCCGGGCCCGTGCGCGCCCCGCAACGCCGGAACTGTGGAACTCGTACGCAGCATTCTGGGTCAAATCCCCATCCTCGGCGTGTGTCTGGGTCATCAAATCATTGCCGAGGCCCTTGGCGCACGGGTGTCGCGGGCACCCCAGCCCGTGCACGGGGAGGCTTCTCTCATGTGCCACGACGGGCAGTGCGAATTTGCGGGGCTTAGCAATCCTGTGCTGGTAGGACGCTACCACTCCCTGATTGTCGAGGCCGAGTCGTTGCCTTCGGAACTTTGCGTGAGCGGATGGCTCGAAGACGGAACGGTCATGGCCATCCGCCACGTGCGTCTCCCGATCGTGGGATGGCAGTTCCATCCGGAGTCCGTCCTAACCCCAGAGGGAGTGCGACTTCTCGAAGCGCTCCTTGAGTGGATACAGAAGTTGCGAAGTAGAGAACCTGGGCTTGTCCACGCTCAGTCTGCGATTCCGGTCACGCTAACAGACCGTAGTTCTTGAGTGTGACACGGAGTTTTGCCTCCTGCTCGGGAGACAAAGGCGTCAGCGGGAGTCGGAGCTCCCCCGTGTCACGTCCCAGAAGTCGCATCGCGGCCTTTATGGGGATCGGATTTGTGGCCAGACTAAGCATGTCTCGCGCCAGCGGGAAGAGTTTCTTGTGCCAACGAAAAGCCTCGGCGATATTCCCCTGTTCGAAGGCCTCAATCATCGCCTTCATATCCCTCGGCACGATATTGCCGATCACCGAGATCACCCCACGCCCGCCCACCGCCATAATCGGGAGCGTCAGGCTGTCGTCCCCGCTGAGCACCGTTAAATCGGTCTGCGTCGTTATCTGGGAAACCTGATCGAGCGATCCACTGGCCTCTTTCACCATGGCGATATTCGGGAACTCGGCCAGGCGCAGGAATGTCTCAGGCTCGATGTTTCTCCCCGTGCGTCCCGGAATGTTGTACACGCAGATGGGAATATCAACCGCCTGGGCGAGAAGTTTGAAATGCTGATAGAGCCCCTCCTGCGTCGGCCGATTGTAATATGGTGAGACGATGAGCACCGCGTCGGCACCGACCTGCGCCGCCCAACGAGTCAGCTCCAGAGCCTCTTCCGTACTGTTCGAGCCGGTACCCGGCATGACTTTAATCCGGCCTGCCGCCGTTTTCACGACAGCCGAAATGACCTCTCGATGCTCGGGATGGGAGAGGGTCGGGGATTCCCCCGTGGTACCCACCGGGCAAACACAGGTGACCCCTGCCTGGACCTGGAACTCCACCTGTTCTTCCAGGGCCTTGTAATCCACCTTCCCATCCCGGAAAGGCGTGATGATCGCAACGGAAAGCCCGGCAAATTGTTCAGCACGCGTAGCCATGATGAATCCACGATTTTCGGGTAACAAACAAGACCGCAGGCCCAAACCACTTTAACGATTATCGGAGGAAAACATCTCGCGATGGGAGGCTGCCCACACCATCAATTCTTTCATTTCTCGAACAGCCTGACACATGCCAACCATGACGGCTCGGGCGATAATACTGTGGCCGATATTCAGCTCTTCCATGCCGGGAATGGCCGCAATCGGTTGGACGTTACGGTATGTCAGGCCGTGCCCAGCGTGTAGATGAAGTCCCCGCTGTACGACATTGCGGGAGGCGTCCCGCAAAATGCTCAGTTCCCGGTGTTGCTGTTCGCCGCGCGCGTTGGCGTAACAACCAGTGTGCAGCTCTACTGCTTTGGCTCCGGTCTTTTCGGACGCTTCGATCTGGCGTACATCAGGGTCGATAAAGAGGCTCACGGCAATCCCTGCGTCCTGAAGCCGGTGGACCACACTCGTCACGCGATCGAGCTGTCCGACGACGTCCAGCCCGCCTTCCGTCGTGATTTCTTCTCTCCGTTCCGGCACCAGAGTGGCCTGGTCGGGCTTGACCTGAAGGGCAATTTTGACAATTTCCTCAGAGCACGCCATTTCGAGATTCAGCTTGACGGCCGTCGTCTCGCGGAGCAATCGCAAGTCCCGCTCTTGAATGTGACGGCGATCCTCTCGCAGGTGAATTGTGATTCCGTCGGCACCTCCGAGTTCGGCCAAAGCCGCCGCCCAAACAGGGTCGGGCTCATAGGTTCGCCGTGCCTGGCGAAGCGTGGCCACGTGATCGACGTTGACGCCAAGATGAATCATGTTTTCCAAGCAAGATCCCTTCACCAGTACCGAAAAATACCAGGATTGGCTGGCAGCAATAGAGCCACTCAAGCAAAAAGGCGATTATATCGCCGTTCGCCGCAGGTGGAAAGAAACCCTCCCTTCGCCGGATCGGGCAAGATCTCAGACAGTCCCGGTAGACACGGCGGAAACCATGCCATACATTGCACAAATACGTTCGATTCCCTTCCCCATCCTTTTGTTGTTCTTCGAGAGGAGACGCGTCTATGAGGAGGCAACTTTTCGGTTACGCGATTGCATTGGGATGGTTGCACCTGGCACTTATGGGCCTGTTGGGGTTCGCCCCTACTTCGGTAAGTGCCAACGATGCTGTGCTGCCGGTGCCTCGCCCCGATCAATGGTGGCAGCAACGTCATCAATCGATGAACGAACGTGTGAAACAGGGCAATGTAGACCTGATTTTCATTGGCGACTCAATTACACACGGATGGGAAGGCCAGGGAAAGGAGGTCTGGGAAGCCTATTACGGTCATCGGAATGCTGTGAATCTGGGAATCAGCGGGGACCGTACTCAACACGTGCTCTGGCGGCTGGACAACGGCAACATCGATGGAATCAGCCCTAAGCTGGCGGTGGTCATGATTGGCACCAACAATGCCGCACCCAATCAGCCGGAAGAAACAGCAGAAGGCATCAAGGCGATTGTGGAAAAGCTGAGAACCAAGCTCCCGCAGACCAAAATCCTGTTGCTGGCAATTTTTCCGCGCGGGGAAAATCCGCAGGACCCGCTTCGCCAGAAAAACGAGCGTGTCAACGAACTGATCTCCAAGCTGGATGACGGGGAACATGTGAAGTTCGTCAACATAAATTCGGCTTTTCTAACCATGGACGGAACTCTGCCGAAGGAAATCATGCCCGATTTACTCCATCCCAATGCCAGGGGCTACGCTATTTGGGCAGCGGCCATCGAACCCTACGTGGCGGAAGTCCTCGGCCCGCTTCCTGCTCCCCAGGGAAAACCTGATGAAGAAGGCTTCGTGCCCCTCTTTGATGGCAAAACCATCGCAGGATGGCGAAAAGCGGGTGGCGGTGCCACCTACTGGGTCGAAGACGGGTGCATCGTCGGCAAGGTCGGCCCGGGCCCCAACACGTTTTTGTGCACGGAAAAAACGTTCCGGAATTTCATTCTCAAGCTCGAAGCCAAATTTGATGTGCCGGGTAACTCCGGCATTCAAATCCGGAGCCACCAGCGGCCGGACACTGGTCGAGTGTACGGGTATCAGTGCGAGATCGATCCCTCCGATCGGGCATGGTCCGGTGGAATCTATGACGAAGCCCGGCGAGGCTGGCTCTTCAAACTGGATAAAAATGAAGAAGCCAGAAAGGCTTTCAAACGCGACGACTGGAATGAATTCGTCATCGAAGCCAACGGTCGTCGCATCCGAACCTGGGTCAACGGAGTACCGTGCGCCGATTTTACCGACGAAAGTGATCAGGCCGACCTCGAAGGGTTCATTGCATTGCAGGTGCACGCGGGCAAGCAAGGCCAGATCAGGTGGCGCAATATCCGGATCAAGGAATTGCCCGATAATCAGTGAGCCGTCATAATCACTGAACAGTGCCCAGTAAAATATCGTCGGCAGTTCTCAGCCGGGATCTTTCTTGCATGATATGTCAGCCATCGAACGGCCGGCGAACGGATCGTCGGCCGTTCTTTTTGACCAGGGGTTACGGACGTGAAAGTTCTTTTCCTCCAGTCTGGCAGTTCGGGGAATTGCCTGTACGTTGAAACAAAGCATGTCGCGGTACTTTTCGACGCTGGCATCACGGCAAAGCAGGTAGTTCTCCGTCTCGAGAGCAACGGCCATTCGCTTGCCAAGGTCCAGGCGGTCGTAGTCTCACATGGCCATCGTGATCATATTCACCACAGCGGAGTCTATCACCGGCGTCTGAAGCTACCTGTTTGGGTCCCCCGCGCTTGCCAAGATTGGCTGGCCGAAAGGGAAAAATTTTTACCTCACGCCTATTGTCCGGGTGAAATGCTGACGATCGGGGACCTGCGCATCGAAACAATACCAACCCCACACGATTACCCCGACTCTGTCGCTTTTATTGTCGACGATGGTCGCAACCGGCTCGGCGTTTTCACCGACCTTGGGCATGCATTTGCTGATTTGGAAAAGCATCTTTCCACGGTCGACGCCCTCATCATCGAGAGCAACTATGACCCGGTGATGCTGGCCAACGGGCCATATTCCCCCGAATTGCAGGCCCGAATCCGCGGTCCCGGCGGTCACCTCTCCAACGTTGAGGCGGCACACTGCGTCAAAAAGTGGAAGCACCAGTACCGCTGGGTCTGCCTCGCCCATCTCTCACAGCACAACAATACCCCCGAGGTCGCCGAAAAAACTTTCCGGAAGGTGGTCGGCCGAGGAACCCCCTACATCGCCGAATATTATTCCGTCACAAGGCTGCCCGCAGTGGAATAGGGAAAATTTTTTGACCCCAACGATCTCGATCGCGGATTGAACCGCGTTTTCGACGGATGAAGTCTTTTACCGGAAGCGCGACCGAGCTGCTCCCTCCCACATATCCGGATTGGGACCGAGTTTCTCTTTGACAGGGTCGGTGATTCGCCGCAGTTGCTCGACAACTTCCGAAGGAAGCGAAAGGTCAGCCGCTGCCGCATTTTCACGTGCCTGATCGGGCCGCCGCATCCCATTGATCACCGACGTGACCCCCGGTTGTGCCAGAAGCCATGCCAAGGCCAACCGGACAACCGTCACGCCGAGCTGTTTTGCCACCTCTTCAATTCGATGAATAGCGGCAAACGTTTCCGCTTCACAGCCGGGTTCCCCGTGCCGCGTGAGAGGGCGATTCGACGAAAAATGCCGAGTCCGGGCTCGGCCCGGTGGAACTTCGTCAGGACTCTTGTACTTACCGGTCAATAGTCCAATGGTAAGAGGGCTGTAACACAAAACACCGATATTTTTCTGGCGACACAGCGGCAGAATGTCGTATTCGATGGCCCTGAACAGCAGCCCATAGGGAAGCTGATTGGTCACCGGCTTTCCCAGCC
>NZ_JACIYL010000024.1 GCF_014359955.1 Thermogutta sp.
GGTTTGCTGCCGATGTGTCAACAGAGTAGCATTACATCAGGGGGGACTGGTGTTCGTCATCTTTTTCAGTGACCGGGGTTCTCTTCGAAAGGAGGGTTCTTCTATGGACGTACGTGATTTCAGAAGGCGTGGATTCACGCTGGTGGAGCTGCTCGTGGTGATCGCCATTATCGGAATTCTTATTGCGTTGCTCCTGCCGGCGGTCCAGGCTGCCAGAGAGGCAGCGCGCCGTTCCCAGTGCGTCAACAACATCAAGCAACTTGTGCTGGGCTGCCACAATTTTCATGACAAGTTCAACGAATTCCCCTATGCCCGAAAGTACGACATCTGGGACACTTACACGTGGACGGAATTGATTCTTCCCTACATCGAGCAGCAGGCCGTTTATGAGAATTACTGGACGCTGCCGCAACGGGGCTATGTGACCAGCTATCCTGGACCGAACGGACCGATCGGTGACGACACGCGACTTCGCACAGCCCGCCATACGCGTATTCCCGTGTTCAATTGCCCCAGCGATGGCGGCCCGTGGGGAAATGAACTCAACACGAATGCCTACGGATTCTATCGGGGAAACTATCGCGGATGTGTGGGCTCCGGGGATATGTATGGTGAGGATGTGCAGGACGGAACCAGTGGGCCCTGGAAGCCGGGTGTCTTCGCCGTCCGGCACAACCAGAGCTTTGATACAGGGGCAGGTGTGGAAACCCGAGGTGTGCGAATGGCCGAGATTATCGACGGAACGTCCAACACAACGATGATTTCCGAAGGCATCATGCCCACCGTGACCTGGTGGGGCGGGCCCATTGGCAGCATCATCTACGGCAACATGGGGGGAGCGCTGTACAGCAACGCGATCACTCCCAATTCCACCGCGCCTGACCGAATCATCGGCCCCTGCCCGCAAAACCAGGGCGATACGATTTACACCGAACCCTGCGTGAGTATTGGTGGCAACGCCTGGTGGACCCCGAGCGCTGCGCGGGCGTATGCGGGAGCACGCAGCCGTCATCCCGGCGGTGTCAACGTGGGCATGGCGGACGGTTCTGTCCGGTTTTTCAGCAACACGATCGACCTGCTCACGTGGCGCTACCTCGGAACAAGAGCAGGTCAGGAAACCCTCCAGGCATTCTGAATTCCAAGTGGGTCAACATAATCGGCATGTACACTGATAAACGGCAACAGGGTTAAGCTAACGGATCGAAGGTAGAACCATGAGCGTTTCACACCATTTCCGCGTGACAAAGGGATCAATTCTCGCAAGTTTTGCCCGAGCGATGGTCGTTCTCGGCGGATTCGTCCTGGTCACTCTTTCCGGATGCGGCAGGTCGGGCGGGGTGACGGTCTCCGGCACGGTCACGTTTGACGGCCGTCCCGTCGAGGAAGGTTACATCACGCTCTCGCCCGCCGACGGAAAGGGTCCCAGTGCAGGCGGCCCCATCAAGGAGGGAAAATTCTCGATTTCCGGGGTCCTTCCCGGGGAAAAGATCGTCTCCGTGACCGGCGGGGGCAAAATGGAATTTCCCAAGACCAGTGAAGAAATGGCGCAAATGGCGGCTCGAGGACAACAAGTCCAGGCGGCTCCCCAGATTCCCCCCAACGCCAAGGGCAACAATCAGAAGGTGACCATCACCAGCCAGGGTCAGCAAACCCTGGAGATCAGCCTGTCTTCCCCGGGCACCTAACCGGGCTTTTGCGTGGGGCGAGACGGGGGAATCGCTGGAGGGAAATCCTCACGCGGAACGCCGGGCGAGAAGCTGCTCGGTCGAGAACAGCCGGGTATCCCACCAGCGCTTCCAGCGGAGAAGCTGGGCCCGCGGAGACCGGGGCGAAAAATACGTATAGCGGTAACTTTCCACGAAACCGGTCGCCCACGCCTCTTTGCTGGCAAGCGACCCAGGTCCCAGATCAAATTCCTCGTCGTTCCGCTCGAAGGAATCCCGGATCATCCACAATTTGAGCACATTTCCCGGGCTCGCGTCGGCCCAGTCGGGATCGTATCCGGTCCGCAAGCCGAAAACACGCCCTTCGCAGACGTAGTTGTAGGCGAAGGCGACGGGCTGATTATCCACGGTTAATAGATTGAGGTCCAGGCAGCCGAGCCTGGCCGCGGCCTCGTGGACTTCACGGAGAAAACCATAGACGGAGTCATGCGAGAGTGTTTTGCCCTGATCCTGGTGAGCCTGCCAACTGCGGGATGCTAAATTCACGCATGCATCGAACAGATCCCACCGCGGATCGTCGTCGCCCCGGGCCGCACCGGCGGGACGATAGCGCACCAACTCCACCCGACCCCGCGCCAGCAGCCGTTTCTCCGCCCGCCGCAGATTGTTGCGAAACTTGCTGCCGCGTGTGGCCCAGTACTGCTCCCAACCGATACGTCCGTCAATCACGGCCGACCGATCCCAGATCTGCATGAGCGGCACGAACCCCACCTGCTTCATGGCCATCGGGGTGCGAAGATGATCGCAGCGGTCCTGGTCGACCCATCGCAGGTCGAGGACATCCCAGTCTCTACGGGAGTCGGCAAGATAGCGCAGCCCGGCCAGCAGGGTCGCTGTGGGATGCGGTCCGATCGGCCCAAAAAAGTCCCCCCAGTTGTCCAGGGGATACGTCAGAACATGGAAGACCCCCAGTCGCGAACACTCCCGACGGAGGACAAGCGGCAAGAGGCCGACCACTTTGTCTCCGCTGGAAACGACGAGCACGCGGAAACTCTGCGTGTCGCCGAAGTGCTTCCATGCGGCCGAGAACCACTCAAAACTCTGAAAGAATGTCGCCCTGCGGGTCTTCCCCCAGAGTTCGCGCCAGACAAGCTGGAGCGAGACGAGCTCGTCCCACCGGGTGATTTCGGCAACATGGACCATGGCAGGGAACATCCTTCAGGGGCACGAATCTCATGAAAAGGTAACCGCGCCTTGAGTCATCTGCAAGTGCCGTGCCTTTGGCCCAAAATGCGCGAACTGGCCTGCCAAAAGACGCGGCATCATCCTGGGGAATGGCGACGGGAGTGTTGACGAAATCCTTCCCCGACGAGTTCGTGCTGCCCAAAAGCAACACCGGTCCGGTCCGGGATTTTCGAGAAGGCCCTCTCAGGCGAGATCACGGTCCTCGAACAGGAGCAGCCCCAGGACCATGCTCAACCCCATGTAAACGAGGCTGTACAGCCCGGCCAGGGCCAGATAATCCCACGAGACCGGCCGTCCGGTGGCGATCGCCGTCTCCATACTGAAATATTCCAATCCCGGCAGAACCACGGCCAGAAGTTTCGCCGCAAATGCCACAAACTCCAGGCGATCCGCCGTTTCGATGACCACCGTCGGCAAAAGATGGCCGAGCGCGTAAATCGACGCGCACACCAGAAGATTGGGAAGGAGCGGAAATCGGGTGGAAATGGCCGCCGCGACGGAGGCCATCACGAGGGCTTCCAGGTAAGCGAGCGCCAGACCGGGGACGCTCTGGAGAATCTCCCCACGACATTCCTCGACGGTGGGGTCAGGACGAGAGACTTCCCGCGCATCGTACTTCACTTTGTAGGAGACCGCACACAAAAACAGCGCTCCCAGCACGATGAACATCACCGTGACAGGGAGCATCACGCCCAAAAACTTTCCGATCAGCATCTTCCACCGCGCCACCGGTTTGCTGAGCACGGTGAGGGCGGTGCGGCCTTCGATTTCTTCCGCGATGGAGACACTGGCCGTCCACACCGCCATGACAATCGCCAGCAGCTTGATGAACGTCAACCCCTCCGCTTTGAGGAGTTTGATGTCCTCCCCGAACGTGTTGTAGGGAAGAATCGGCGACAGAAGCAGCATCACAATCCCCAGCGACAGAAGAATGTAAAAGAGGGGCTGCGATGTCGCTTCCTTGCTGGTTGTCCGCAAAATGGCGGCCACCCGTGGGGCCAGCCGTCCCAAGAGGGCCAGCGCCACCCACAGTCCAACCACCGCCGCCACAACGCCCAACGCGACGATCCACAGGGGTTTGATCCACACCGGAAGCATCGCGAAGAGCGTTTGGAGCGAGCTCAACCAATCCGCTACGGGGAGGCTTGCGTTCATGGTCCACATAGGCGAGAAATGCACCACAAGGGGGGTTCAGCCCCCTATTTTTCACCAGAAACACAACTTTGATGACCGGCCACTGCGTGTTTCGCGTTACGCTCTCCTTCTTATTGTGGTTCACAGGAAGGAATTTTGCCAGATTTTGGCGAATGCTCGGGCGTGGTGGAAATAGGTGTTCTCACATCGTGCCGTAACGGATGGAAAACCTCTGGAATTTCTGCGTGGCCGGTCCCCGATTCACGTCTGCCGAGCGAATGAACCCCCCCAGATGCTGGTAAATCTCGCTCACGAACCGATCAATCTCCTGAGGATCCCCCTCCACCACGAGGTGAACGCGCCCATCCGGAAGATTCTCCACATATCCCGTGACCTGATATCGGGCGGCAATTCGTTGCGTCGTGTAGCGGAAACCCACTCCCTGAACCATTCCCGAAAAGAAAATCTCCCGCTGTTCCATAATTCGCGCCTGTTTGCTCGCTGCTCGTGGAATCGCATCCCGGCAGATTTCTCTGGCGACCTGTTGTCGCCGCATGGCCGGGGCAACAGCCCTCACCGTTCTTCCCTCTCTTCCCTCCATTATGGAAGGGGCAGGACACCGACGAAAAGAGCGTCACGCAGGGTGAAAGCAGCGCCCTGCTCCCTGCCATCACCAGCATGGACGGCCGCCCCCACATTAAGGTCTCATTACTGATCGGGTTTCCCAGGCGGGTCGCCCCCCCGTCATTTGACGCCCCTTCTGGAAAAAACTAGGTTTGTTATAGAGCTTTTTCCTGTAAAACCCGTGTGCCGACAGCTTTTCAAACTCACGCGACAGCGTGCCAGAAGACCGGGCGGCAGCCCGGGAGGCGGCGCGCGGGAATTCTCAGGATCACAACGTGCATGACCATCTGGTGAGACGATCCCATGAGTGATTCTTTTCTTTCGTTCCGGCGAAAACGTCCGCTACGGCGTCCCCAGTGCCAATTCATCGGCGAGGAGGATGGCGCGACCACTGTGGAGTACGCCGTCATGCTGGCCCTGCTCATAGCCGTCATGATCGGCGCGATTAGTCAGGTGGGAAGCCAGACCAACGGGCTATGGTCCGGGATCATCAGCGACCTTCAGGCAGTCGGGTTTATCCCCTAGGGCCCCCGTGCCCGGATGCGGACGGATCACAGGGCATCATGAGGGAGACAGTCCGGCGGCGGAAGGTGCTGACTGACCGTCGTCGTCGGCTGGCCAGATTTGTCTGAGGGTAGAACAGGATTGTCCGCGGTGAGGTGTCGGAACCAGAGCACCCCTGCCGCAAAGCCCACCAGCAGGCTGAGAATGACGCCATAGATGAGACCAGGACGCGGGGAATCCGGGGCAGGCACCGGGGGAGGCAGATGGGCACCGGATTCGATCGCCTCCGTCAGCCGTGCCAGTTTCTCCTCTGCCCAACTCTGGGCCAGCTGGCGAAGCTGGCAGTGCAGCCCTACGTACTGCCGGAACAGCTCGCGGGCCTCCGCCTCTGCCAGCAGGAGACTTTCCAGCCGACGGTGCTCCTCGGCGGTGATTGTCTCATTCACGAGGGCATCCAGAAGAGTCAGAAGTTCATCGCGGGTTTTGCTGGAGAGCATGGCTCGATCGGGATCTTTCCAATGGGCCGACCGACGAGATCACCCCCTGCTTTGCGCAGTCCGCAAGCGCACTATCCGCTCGCAAACGACTCGTTCAGCAGAGTGCGCATCCACGTCAGTTTTCGGCCAGGGCCTGTTGAACCTCAGCGAACAGTTTTCGACGGATGAGGTTGAGGCGGTTGTACAGCGTCTGCGCTGCCTTCCCGCGTCGCTCCGCGATTTCCCGGATCGGGCGACCTTCCGCATAAACTTCCAGCAGCAGGTCCCGCTCATGCTGCGGAAGTTCCGCCAGGCAGCGGCGAAGCACTTCCAGGCGTCGGTCGCTTTCCTCGGGATCTTCGCGCTCTTGTGCCATTGTATCCAGAAGTTCCTGGCTGAACGAGAGGCGCGAACGCGAATTGACGCGGAAATAGTTCCTCACCTCATTGTAGGCCATGCCACAGGCCCAGGCGAAGAAATCCGCTTCCCGATCGAAATTCTCAAACTTCTGCCAGAGCAAAAGACACACCTTCTGGAAAATGTCCCGGGCATCCTGCTCGTTTGGCACCATACTGAAAATGTATCCGAATATCCGCCCGTGATACCGGGTGAAATACCCCAAAAACTCCTCGGTCCGGTCCCTGGTTGCCTGGGAAGGGGAAGAATCGGCCCAGCCTCGCACTTCGGAAACGTAATCGGCGACGGCTCCCATGGTAGGACTCCTCTCGCTCGGACCATGAAGGGTATGGAGAACCCGGCGGGCTGGCGTCCAGCCATTCAGCATCGTCCGTGACGGAGGGTCAAACTGTTCCAGGCCAGCGTGGGCAATTCCTCGCTAGACCAACCGATTCAGCCCGGTCTCCTGTTCCCAACTCACTCAACCGGCTTATTCTGATGGTCCCTCGCTCCGCTCCGTAATACGCATTGGCGATGGACCCAATGATGGCACCGTGTCGCGTCCGTCGGTGGTGCACAACCAAGGTGGGAAATTTTCAGGCGGGGCAGGTTTCTCTCTTGTCGCTTCACCAGTCTATCGTCCCTTCCCGTCCAATTTTACCGGTTGTAATGTAAAAGTCACCCCTTTTTTGGAGCTTTGGGCCAACCGCGGGCACCATCTTGGGGGGAATACCCGATATTTGGCCCATCACTTGCTGGAGCTGCCCCCGGCCCCAATTCAATTTTCTGGATGCGCGAACCAGTCGGCCGGTTGCAACCCGATCCCCGGAAACGCCATCTTCCGCCAAAACGCGTCCGCGTGCAACTCACGCCCTGTTCCTCCGCCGACGGGGTCGCGGACCTTCCCATCAGCCCGGAGGGACGTGCCTGTCAGGTCCGTATTCGTTCGGAGGGACCTGCTTGTCAGGTCCGCTTTCAACCTTGGATAATCAATCCAATTCACTCGCGTCTCGGTAGGGGCAATTCATGAATGGCCCCTACAAGACAACAGGCACGGCGCACGGCGATTTCTCGAAAAACTGCCGTTGCGGCCAGAAAAAACTTTCGGTAAAAGTTCCGGCCGGTTGTACGATAGAAGGACGACGGGACAAAACGAACCCGCCGAAAACAAAAGATGAAACACCTGAATCGATCTTTCCGATAAATCTGGATGGAGGGTTGAAACCGAGGAACGCCAAAATAAGCCCTGGCAACACAAAGCGAAAAATTGGGCTTGCGGCAAACCTCGTGATCCTGTAAATCCTCCATCGCACAGCAAAGGGGAACGAGACAACCCTCAACGATTCGCAGCAACAACCCCACTCGCCACGCCGCCAAAAGCGTGGCTTCCACCCCAGAAAACACCTTCCCCATTGGCCCACCTGGAACACATGTCCTGCGTTTGACTGTCGGCACGACTCCGCAGGACCCCACCTGAAGCAAGTCGAAGACAAGAGGTCTCGCCATCGAGAGAGTTACCCATGACTGTGTGCGTGCGAGACCGACCCATTCAACAAGTGTGAAAACACGTTCCATGCCACAGGATGCGAAGAGCATCCGCTTCCCGCCGGTCGGTCAAACAAAGTCCCGCCCAGGACCGACCCCCTGAGGCACCGCCTCCGCCCTGGGAGGCTGTCGTGGGTCCGGCGGCCTCCCAGGTCGACGCTCGAAACAAAACCAGGCCGTTGCGAGACACGATGACGGCCGACCCGCCATAGTGAACACACGAATCCTTAACCCCGATGTGAGACAACCCCTTCCCTGCCGAGAGATGAGGCTGTGATTGCTTGGTCGATGGCAGGGACCATCGGAAGGACGAAAAGCGGAATCCCTCAAGTCACGACAGAAAGGAGGTGATCGGTCCAGCAGAAGAAGCGATGACATCTTCCAACCCAGGGTGTGCCTGAACCTACCTTGAGAAAGGCCCCCCACGTCTTCAGCGAGGAAGTGCCCTCGCACCCGCCAGGAAGAAGTCCCACCTACCATCCCTCCAAGAAATCCCACCTGAAAGACATTTGAGCGGTACGCTCACCCTCCCCAAGAAAAAGTGCGCAGCAAATCTAGGGTATTCACCCTAGATGTCAAGACTGCCGCGAATTTTCCGGAAGCAGCGGTTTTTGGTCGCGTGAAGTTGCGTCTCGGTATTTGTGGAACCTTCCAGCATAAGGAGTCTGTACCATGACACGTTTCACCACCCTCTCCGTCGTTTGTGTGTGCGTGTTCGGGATGGTCGCGGCCAAGGCCTTCGGCCAGGCGGCCGCGCCCCAGGCATGGCAGAATGAGACCTACGTCTTTGCCGCGTCCCAGATGGAACTGTCCAAAGGTCAGGCGGCCCTCATTCAGGCGTATGCAAGTTTTCTCCAGGCCCAGGCCGCCATGGTGAAAGCGCAGGCGGATGCCCAGGTGAGTCTTGCCCAGGCTCGCAAGGCCCATCTGGAATGCGACGGCATCCAAATCGATAACTCGCTGAAATACGCCAAGACGTACTGGGACCGCAAACAAGCCCGGGATACCTATCTGGCGCTGCAGAACAAGCCGACCCCCAGCCCGGGCGAAAGCAAGCATCCCGCCCAGCAGACGGCCGCCGTCCAGGTCAAGCCTCATCGGCTCACCCCTGCGGAACTGGACCCTGTAACCCACACCATTCACTGGCCTGCTGTGCTCCAGGGTGAGCGCTATGCCCAGTACCGAGCGGCCATTGAGGAACTGTTCGCCGCCCGACAACCCAGCGACCATGGCCCTGCGAGCCCCTTCTACAGCCAGGTCCGCAAGAATGTGGAGATTCTCAGCAGCATGCTGCGAGAGGAGATCACCAGGGTCAGCCCTGCCGAATACCTGGCCGGCAAGAAATTCCTGGAAGGCCTGCGGAACGAGGCCCTCTACCCGCCGCAAATGAACAACGTGGCCATGAACAACTGAGTCAAGTCAAGAACGATCCCCTGCAACAACAACCTTCCTCAATCCCACCTGTCAATCCCACCTCAATTGCCCACCTGAAAATTCCTGCCTGAGAGATTCCCACCTTGAGTCAACAGCATCGAAGAGCAAACGACGAGCCTGCCCGATGCAACCTGTGAGATAAGCAACTCAGTCCGACGGTTCGTCCCACCTGACAAAAAATCCCCAGTGTGATCACCCCGGTTACCTGAAAGACGCCTTGCCGAGTCACTGACGGAAATCATCGGGAGCCCAGAGGAACCGACATCCTCCACGCCACCAACCGACCGACGCCGCTCCCAGGTTTCACGCGAGATGACTCGACAGGAAGTCAGAAACGGTCAGCCGGGGTGATTTGTTTTCTTGAGGGTGTGCACCGGGCCGGTTTAGCCGCCCCAACCTCAGCCGACCAGTGTGGTCCGTCTTCGGAGGGACGTGCTCGTCACGTCCGCTTGTAAACCCTGGATGATCCACGCCAATTCATCGGGCACGACGATGGTTCACCGGTGGGGCAATTTATGAGTGACGCTTGCAGGACGTCCACACATGGCCAATCGGTCCCATTTTGGTAGGGGCAATTCATGAATTGCCCCTACCAGGGCCGCTGATGTCACGGATGCATGTGACACTGGGCACGACAAGCGTGCCCCTCCGACCTCGTCAAAAAACCTTTGAGGCGGAACATCCCTCGGAGGGACCTGCTTGTCAGGTCCGCTTACCAACATTCGATAATCGATTTGGCTCCGGCGGGGACTGAAGTCCCGCGCGGAAAGCGGGGCTAAAGCCTCGCGCTCCATGGAGTGCGGCGATTCATCGCCGCTTTTCGGTGAAGGCTTGAGCCTTCACCACCTTGGCGTTGATCCGAGCCGAAACGGACTACCGGTCGCGGTGGAACCCGACCCTCCGGAAAATCGGATCCCACCCCGGCCCTGGGGTAAATCCCCTGCCTGTCAGAACGGTGAGGTGCCCAACTCGCGGTCTTCCCCGGGCAGTCCCAGCACCCGTCCGGCCGCCCGCCAACCACTGCGAATACAATGCGGAATGCCGACGCCGCGATAGGCGTTGCCCGCCAGGGCCAGTCCCGGCCAGCACGCCAGTCGCTCTTCGATGCGACGGAGTCGTTCGAGATGGCCCACCTCGTACTGCGGCATGGCGGCGGGCCAGCGGAAAAGCCACTCCCGCACCGGCTGACCCTGGATGCGAAGCAACTTCTCCACTTCCGATCGCAGGAGCGTCCGCAACCGCCCCTCCTCTTCGGCCACCAGGTCGGGTCGCCGTGCTCCACCGGCAAACACCCGCAGCAGGACGGTTCCCTGGGGAGACAGATGTGGATATTTCTGGCTGCTGAAACTGACCGCCAGAAGAGGACTTCGTTCCACAGCGGGAATGACGCACCCCGACCCGTCCAACGGATGGCCCACGTCTTCTCGCCGGTAGGCCAGGGCTAGAATCACGCTCCCGGTGTATGTGATACCGGCCAGTTCCTGGGAAAGCTGTTGATCCAACTGTTCGATGACGCGAGCCGCGGCATACGCGGGGACCGCCAGCACGACCGCATCGCAGGGAAAGGCCTTTCCATTATCGAGCGTCACCAGCCAGCCGGAGTCATTTCGGGCAAGCCCTGTGACCTGGGTTCCGAGGCGGAGCGCGTCCTGGGGCAATCGCGCCACAATTTCTTCGACAAGCTGTTCCAGTCCGAAGCGGAGCGTGGCAAACATGCTGTACCGGGCGCCACTTTCCCGCGGGGTTTTCGCCCCCGAGTGCCTGCCCGCCTTTCGCGCCGCTTTTTGTGCCCGCATCGCACGGATCAGGCTGCCATACTTTTTTTCCATTTCTCGAAAGCGGGCAAGCGTGGCAAGGACGCTGAGCCGTTCAGTGTCCGCACCATAGACGGCGGTGACAAGGGGCTCCACAAGCCGTTCGAAGACCTCCCGCCCCAGCCGCCGTCGTGCGAACGCAGCGAGGCTTTCGTCGCCCTCATCCAAACGCGGCGGCAGCACATACTCCATCGCCGCGCGAAGTTTTCCCCACGGAGAAAGGAGCGGCGTGGTGGCCAGCGGCCAAAATTGAGAGGGCGCCATCATGAGGAAGCCATCCGGGAGCGGATGCAAGCGGCGTCGCCATACCACGAATGCTCGGCGATGCTCAGGATGCGTGCTCACCAGGTGTTCGCCCAGCTCCAACTGACGGCACAGGTCCATGGCCCAGGGGAGCGTGGTGATAAAATTGTCCGCGCTGCGTTCCACCTGGAATCCGTCCTCGCGAACCGTCCCCAGCACGCCCCCCGGCCGGGTCTGCTGATCGAAAATGACCACGTCGGTTTGGGGAGAAAGTTCCCGGATTTTCAGCGCGGCGGCCAGCCCACTGATTCCCGCTCCCAAAATGGCAACGCGTGACGGCGCCCGATGTTCACAGTGTGTCCGAGGAAAAGGATCAACCATGATAGCGAAGGAAACTCTGGCAGGTATCGGTTTTTAGGCGATGTGAATCTTTATACCATAGTCCATGTTTTCAGGAATTTTTTTCGCGTGTACCGTGAAAGATGGACGGCGTCGCTCGATGAGCGATCCATCCACCTCGGCACTTGTGCGGAAAGGAGCCTCCCATGGTCCTTCAGCATCATTTTACGTGGCAAGTCCTGTTTGGGTTGACGACGGCAGCGGCCCTTGGATGTTTTGGCGGTAGCGCAGTCATGGCACAGGAAAAGGACACCTATTTGGTGACGGAGTTTGGAGCGACCGCGGACGATGACGTTCTGGACACACAGGCCTTTCAAAAGGCCATCGATGCCGCGGCCAGGCATGGTGGCACGGTTCGCGTTCCCAGAGGCCGATTCATCACCGGCCGTCTCCAATTGCCATCCGGCGTGCGATTGCTTCTGGAAGAAGGCGCCGTCCTCCAGGGCAGTCCCAATTTTCGAGATTACGGTCAGGGACGTTGGACGGATTCGCTTCTGTTCGCGGAAAATGCGGAGCATATCACCATCGAAGGTCCCGGCACGATTGACGGAGCGGACTGCGAAATTCCCGGCGGAGAGGAGGGTTTCCGTGGCCCGCATGCCATCCGTTTCGTCCGCTGCCGGAATGTCACGATCCGTGACGTGACGATCACCCGGGCGGGCAATTACGCGGTGCTGTGTAACGATTCGGAAGATTTTTCAATCAGCGGCGTCAAGTTTCGTGGCGGACACGATGGCGTTCACGCCCAGGCATGCCAGCGGTTTCGGATCCTGGATTGCGATTTCCGGACAGGCGACGACTGCCTGGCCGGGTGTGACAATGTGGACTTCGAGGTCGCCCGGTGCCTGATCAATTCCTCCTGCAACGGTTTTCGTCTGGGATGCGTGCACCTGCGGGTTCATGACTGTCGCTTCTGGGGGCCGGGAGAGTATCCCCATCGCATCACGATCAAAAAGGGCCAGCCCCGCACGAACATGTTGTCGGCGTTCGTTCATTTCGCCCCGACCGATCGCCATCCCAAGCTGCCCAGCGATGACTGGCTCATCCAGAACTGCACAATGGACACCGTCGATGCCGTCTATCTGTACGATTTTGAAAAAGGTGTGTGGCAGACCGGCCAACCGGCCAAGCGGCTGGTGTTTGAAAACATTCGTGCCCAAAGTATTGCTCGTCCCGTTCGCGTTTTGGGCGATAAAGACCGTCAGTTCGACCTCACTCTGAGAAACGTCTCAATCGCCCTGAGAGACGATCGAGCCGATCAGCCGGTCCTCGATATCGCGCGGTTCGGACGGCTTACTCTGGAAAACGTGGTGCTTCAAAACAGCGGCAAACAACCAGTCCTCCGGGCACGGGACGGTCGGGAGATTCATCTCCACCACGTGGAAGCCAAACCGACGAATCCCCAGCCGTTCTTGTGGACGAACGTGGAAAAAGTCTCGCAGGATTAACGAGCGCTTCTCAGACCTGGGCGTGCCGCTCGGCCCGATGTTGCTCGATCCGGGCTTCCACATTGCGCGCCGCCTGATACAGCTCTGACTGTTCCGGAACCCAGACGGCCAGGGCAAGGTAGCGATCATCCCAGCGCAGCAGGGTGCCTTCCTCGTGCCAGCGCTCAAGTGCGCCATGACACTCCTCACTGGTCGCCTCCGGGTGTGAGGCGAGCCAATCCCGGATCGCGCCGGGACCCCGTGCCGTATCGCAGAACAAATAGAGCTCGGCCTCCCATCCACGAAGACGGTGCTGCCGAAAGCCGAATTTTGGCCGGGTGTCCGTGATGAGCAGCGTGCCGTCCTCATGGCGTCGCATCGTCAAGCGCGCCGAAGCGTGATCTTCTCGCCACTGGGAAACGGCCGCGAGCAATCGTCGTGCCTCGCTGTCCGGATTCAGTCCCTCGACAAAGTCGAATTCAAAATAGTAGGCGAGCCGCTGGAGAACCTTGTCGCTGAATGGGTACACATGGTGAAATGCCCGGAACGGCCGGGGCCGGATCATTCCAAATCGCTCGGGATGTTCAAAGAAGGGCGAGAATCGGTCCATGCGGACCCGTCCCACACCCAGCGGCGGCGCGAGATGGACGATGTGCGGAACGAGCTGAACCAGGCGCTCGTAAGTGAGAGGTGTTTCGCCCGGCAGTCCATAAAGCCAGTTCCACTCCACGTCGATGCCGGCCTCGGTGAACCACTTCAAAGTCTGCAGGTTCTGAACCCCCAGAGCACCTTTATCAATGCGTTTGAGGAGATCACTGTCAAACGTTTCAATCCCCAGTTGTGCAGCGCCCAATCCCGCCCGGAGAAGCTGTCCCACCTGTGCCCGCGTCAGATTGGCCTTCAGCTCACAGGCA
>NZ_JACIYL010000240.1 GCF_014359955.1 Thermogutta sp.
GGCCAAGAAAAAGAATCTGGCCGTGGTTTCCGGGCTGTGCTGGCGCTACGACTACGGCGTGCGCGAGGCCATGAAGCGCGTTCTCGACGGGGCCATCGGTGAGATCGTCGCCATCCAGGAGACGTACATCACAACTCCTTATGTCGTTCGACCGCGACAGCCAGGCTGGAGTGAGGCGTACTACCAGTTCAAGAACTGGTACCATTTCAACTGGCTATCGGGTGATCAGACCAGCCAGCAGCTCATTCACAGTCTGGACAAAGCCTCCTGGGCCCTTGATGATAAGCCGCCGCTTCGCGCGTGGGGCCTGGGTGGTCGGCAGGCCTGTCTTGACCCCAAATACGGCGACCAGTTCGATCATCACGCGGTCGTATTCGAATATGATAACGGCGTCCGCGTGTTTGGATATTGCCGCGATATTCCCGGATGTTACAACGAGACGTCCGATATTATTTTCGGAACAAAAGGACGATGCTACCTCCCCAACAAGCCGCGTATCGAAGGCGCGGTAGAATGGCAATACACTGGTCCCAAAGTCAGCATGTATGATGTTGAACATAAAGAAATGTTTGACTCGATCCGTGCAGGCAAGCCGATTAACAATGGTAACTATATGTTCACGAGCACCATGCTGGGTATTCTGGCGCAAATGGTGTGTTATACGGGGCAATTGATCACCTGGGAAGAAGCGATGCGGTCCACCCATTCGTTCAGTCTTCCACGGTACGGTTTTGACATCGACCCGCCTGTCAAGCCGGGCCCCGATGGCATCTATCCCACGGCAATTCCCGGTATTACGACATTCACCTGAAAGCCTGCGTATCCAATCGGCAATTTGTTGCTGTTCAGCACCGCTCGCAAGGTCCGTCTAACCGGCGGCTTTTGCTTGGAATAACGATGGGCGCGGCGAGAATGTCCGAGTCAAAGGACGCAGCCAATATTCAAAATAACGCTCAGAGATTGAGTGATCACAGTGATTTAAATATTCGCCACATAAATTTATTGACGATCCGGAGAGCCTCATGGACGTTTGGAGCGACGGAGACGTTGTATTCGAAGCGCCGAAGTTTCAGGTGGTGCGAAAAGCAGGCCCCCAGGAATCTCCGCAGCCTCTCTATTATGTGAATCATCCTGGTGCGGTCGCGATTCTGCCGATTTTAGATGATGAGCGGATTGTCCTCGTGCGCAATCGCCGCTGGGCGGTGAACAGGGAGCTCCTCGAGATCCCGGCCGGCACACGGCGGCCCGGCGAGCATCCGCAGGCGGCCGCCATCCGTGAACTCAGCGAGGAAACCGGATACACGGCAAGGATCTGGCAGGAAATCCTCGAGTTTTACGTTTCGCCGGGTATCACTAACGAGCGTATGACCCTCTTTTTTGCACGCGACCTTGTTCCTGGCTCACCCCACCTGGAACCGGACGAGGACCTTCATGTGGAAATCGCCACAGTGGAGCAATGCAAAAAAGCTCTTCGCGAAGGGCTCATTTGCGACGCCAAGTCCATCATTGCCCTGCTTGTTTTTTTCTCGCAGGGTCAATTTGTTGGCTGAATCGCAACGACGCCCCCATGAAAGATCTTGTTCGTGGGATGAGTTTCGTGCCACGGGCTCATCGCAATACTTATTTCGCCGCGCGGAAGCGTTTCAAATACTCCTGGCGGAACTTGGAAGCATAATTGCGGTCGGAGATCGCACGGTCAAAGTCAAACGCCGGTCGGGGGTGATTCTGCTCCCACTCCGCCCACTGCAGGCAGCAGGAAGATGTGATCGTCGCACTTAATTCGTGAAACTTGTGGGCCCAAGCTTTTGGTGTTCCGTCAACGCGGAATAACCCGGTCAACTGGGTGACGTCCCGTGCTTCGGGGTGGTCGTAAAGTCCCCAATTCAGCCAACCGCACGCCAGTCCTCGTGTAACAGCGATTAACTCAGCACACCACGCTGCCTGTTGTTCTTCGCTTGCAGGGGGATGCCGTCCATTGTTGATCGTCAGCTTTCCACCGCCGTACCAGCCGAATTCGGCCACCACGACGGGCCTCCCCGGTCGCGCGACCTCCCGGACCACCGATTCGGCATAGGCCAAATTGGCCAACCGATCTTCCTCACTTCGATACTCATAGAAGCCGCGTGCAAGTGGATAGAAATGCACTTCCAGAAAGTCCAAGAATTGCCCCTGACGACTTGGCCGAAAGCCGGAATAGGTTCTAAGGTCCGGCAGGAGTACCGGGACACTCCATTGAATCAGCCCCACCGTCACCAATGCCTCCGGGTCAACGCTTTTAATCGCCTCCACTTGACGTCGGGTCCATTCGTCGGCGACCTCCTCGCGAAGATTTTGATAATCGAGAATGGCCTGCTGTGGACCATCCAGCGGCGGGACTTGTGGCTTGTTCCAGGCTTCCTCGGTAATTTCGACTTCCCAGGCCTTCGCCATCGCTTGTCGCGATCCATATTTGCGGTGCAAAAAGTCAGGCCACCGACGCGCAAGCTCCGAGTTCTCCCAGGGAACGCTTGGTTCGTTGCGGAGATCGTAGGCGAAGATAACCGGCCGCCCACGATACCGGCCTGCGAACAAGTTCCAAAACTCGACAAGCGCCGCAACCGCTTGCGGATCTGCAATTGTATCCCTCCGGGCCCAGGCTGGAAGGCCCTCCCAGTGGTCCGGCCCGGTAGGGTGAACATAAATTCCGTATTCCTCCGCGATAGAAAGGAATTCTTCCCAGCGATCCAGGCCAAACGTCTCAAGCCGTCCCGGCTCGCGATAAAAGGAATCGAAGGTGAGAAAAACTCGCACGCAATTGACACCAAACGCCTTCATGCGACGGAAATCCTCTCGGACAGCCGTCGCGTCGAATTTCTTCCACACCTGAGGAGCCCAACCGGTGCCCGGCCGGAAATAGTTCACGCCGAACGGGACGAAGATTTTGCCATCTTCGGTGACGAAGCACCGCCGCTGCGCATCAACCCGTATTTTCTTGAGTGACGACGCATTGCCTGGAAAGGCCTGAGCGCCGGTACTCATCCACATGGCCAGTGCAAATGCACCTGTGAGGAAACACCTCAAACGGTGAAATAATAATTTCGCGTCACGCTGGCCCATCGAATCACACCTCCGTTACAGGCGTGCCCTGGTCGATTGCTCATTATCTCGCAATCCGAACGCTTACCGGGTCCTATTGTACTGCAAGCGTCAGCTCAGAACAGAACTCACCATTGCGGAGCAACTCTTGAGCTCCTGCTCGTTATCCAGCGCCATGATGTTGTTTCTCCACGGCATGATGAGTGACGCAGTCAGAAAGCGAATGTAACAGGCGGGTCCCGCCGCGAAGTACTTTGGAGGGGCGTACCTATTGTGCCCAGTGAAGACCCGAGCCATTCCCACTTTTGAAAAACCTCCGACATGCCACAGGCACAACGCGTTGGAGGGGCCATTCATGAATTGTCCCTACCGTTTAACCGGCAATGAAACCGAGCGGTTGGAGCCTGGCCGGTGAAACTGAACGTATAAGGCACCTCCCACTGGACGCGATCGCGCCAATGTCGTCTATCCCGGATGAGTCGCGCTGGCGTGCACGTCCCTGTCGAGAATGTGCCTCGTTTGAGCGATACAATAACACAGCAGATGCGGAAGCGGCTGGAGCGGAAAGCGGAGAGGGATTCAGATTGTCTCAGGCTTGCCCCGCCCTGCGAGCTGGGGTAAGGTTAGGACTGGGAATACCAAACGAGTGAGACAAGCTAACATTTCGAGTTCAGTAGGGGGACGTCCCGCATGCAGGTCAGCACGTCGCGCCACATTCTTCTTATTGCTTGGGCACTGACATGCCCGTTTCCCATGGCGGTTGTCAGCTTTGGTGAAGAGCCCATGTCAACGGAGTTTCAAGTGTTGGAACGTCCACCTGCGGAGCTGGGAATCCATCACTATCCTGCGAATCGTCCCCCGCTTGTTCCGAGTCCGCTGGTCAAACTTCCCGTGGGGGCGGTGCGGGCGGAAGGATGGTTGAAAACTCAACTGGAACTGGAGGCTGAGGGTTTTATTGGCCACCTGCACGAATTGAGTCAATTTCTCGCTCCGGAAGGGAACGCCTGGCTCGACCCGAACGGCGAGGGTGATCGCAGCTTCTGGGAAGAAGTTCCCTATTGGCTCAAAGGATACGGGGATCTGGCTTATCTCCTGGGACGACCCGAGATGATCGCCGAAGCCCGGCGGTGGATTGAGCCCACGCTCCAGGGTCAGCGGGAGGATGGATGGCTGGGGCCACGGAGGAATCTTGAAATGATCAATTCACCCCGCGGCAAGAAACCGGATGTGTGGCCCAACATGATTATGCTGCACGTCCTCCAGTCCTACTACGAATACACGCACGACGAACGCGTCATCGAAGCCATGCGGAGATATTTTCAATGGGAACTCCGCCAGCCCGACGAGGATTTTTTGCTGCCGTACTGGCAGGCCATGCGAGCAAGCGACAATTTGGTCAGTGTCTACTGGCTGTATAACCTGACGGGGGACGAATTTCTCCTTGACTTGGCAGAAAAAATTCACCGCTGTGGTGCCCGCTGGGACCAAGGAGTCATTAACTGGCACGGCGTGAATATTGCCCAAGGTTTTCGTGCACCGGGCATATTTTATCAGCAGGCCGGCGACTTAAAACTTCTCGAGAGAGCTTACGACAACTACCGAGAAGTTCGCGAGCGTTACGGGCAGGTCCCCGGAGGGCTTTATGGCGCAGACGAGAATTGCCGACCGGGGTACAGCGATCCGCGTCAGGCCGCAGAAACCTGCGCCATGGTGGAAATGATGTATTCCTGCGAGCTGCTCGTTCGGGTCAGCGGTGATCCGCTTTGGGCCGACCGCTGTGAAGATGTTGCGTTCAATTCCCTCCCGGCCTCGATGACGCCGGATCTGAAAGCCCTCCGATATCTCACGTCGCCTAACCTCGCGGTGTCCGACGCATCCAACAAAGCCCCAGGTGTTCAAAACTCGGGGCCGATGTTTTTGTTCGACCCCTACGGCCATCGCTGCTGCCAGCACAATGTATCGCACGGATGGCCGTATTTTACAGAGCACCTCTGGATGGCGGCTCCCGGTGATGGATTGGCAGCAGTGCTGTATGCCCCCAGCCAGGTCAAAGCATACGTCGGCAAAAAAGGCGTGGAGGTGGAAATTAACGAGAAAACGCTTTATCCGTTTGATGGGACGATCGAACTTGCCGTGCAGACTTCTGAACCTGTCGCATTCCCGCTTTATTTGCGGATTCCCATGTGGTGTCGCGAGGCCGAGGTCAAAGTTCACTCCGGGAAGCACGAGGAGGCATTCCAGTACAGCGCTTCTCAGGGCGGTCACTGGATCGTTTTGCGGCGAATCTGGCAGTCCGGCGATGGGGTAATCCTCCAATTGAAGCGGGAAGTGACTCTCACGCGCTGGGAAAAGAACCACAACAGCGTTTCAATAAACTATGGGCCGCTGACATTCGCCCTGAAGTTTAACGAGCGTTACGTTCGCCACGGCGGCACAGACAAG
>NZ_JACIYL010000241.1 GCF_014359955.1 Thermogutta sp.
CGCAGCGGTCACCGGCTGAACGCCCAACTGGGCCTTCAGCTCGTTCAGCAGTTTCCCGCTGTAGATGCCCTGCGATCGTGCGCATGAAACCCGGCTGCCAGGTTAAGGGAGGCAGGCAATACCCCCCTACCCGATCGATCGTCCGGGTTGCGGTTGGACAGCATCGAAGCCCGCCACGCGGCTGCGCTACACGGCCGGGATGGCCAGCCACACAGAAAAGCACAGAACCAAGTCCCGTGGGTTCCATTTTGGAAAGACCATGCCAGCTTCACATTCCTCTTTGCGTATCGGTGTGATTGGCGCGGGTCGGCTGGGGACGTTTCACGCGCGAAAAATCAGGCGGCTCCCCGATGTGGAACTCGCCGGCGTCGCCGACCCGGTGGAGGTCCGGCGGCGCGCACTGGCCGCGGAGTGCGATTGCCCGGCCTGGGAAGATTACCGGCCGCTCCTTGACGCATGTGATGCCGTGGTCGTGGCCACCCCTGCTTCCACCCATGCCAGCATCGTGGAGGAATGCCTCCTCAAAGACCGCCATGTTTTTGTGGAAAAACCCTTGACTGTGAGCGTGGCAGAAGGAGAACCTCTCGTCCATCGGGCACGCAAGGCGGGACTGATCCTTCAGGTGGGGCACATCGAGAGATTCAATCCCGCGTTCCAGGCCGCTCTCCCCCATATTCGCGATCCCTGGCTTGTGGAAACGGTCCGGCAGGGCCCCTTCAGTTTTCGGTCCACCGATATCGGGTGCGTCTTCGACCTGATGGTCCACGACCTGGACCTGATACGGGCGATCATTGCGGCCCCCATTTCTGCCGTCCACGCCACAGGCATCGCCGTCCTCGGCCCCCATGAGGACACAGCCCAAGCGGAACTTCACTTTGCCAACGGGGCCTCTGCCCTGTTAAAGACCTCCCGAATCGACAGGCACCCAGCTCGGTGGATGCGGGTATGGACGCGTGACGCTATCATCGACATCGACTTTGCCGCGCGCAAAACAACCGTATGTCATTTGGGAGAAAAACTGCGGCAGGGCAAGCTCGATATCACGCGGTTATCGGGCACGGAACTCGAAGAACTCAAGCACTCGTTCGAACCCCAGTGTTTTGACTATCGGGAACTCTTCGTCAGCGATCAGGACCCCCTCGAAGAAGAGCTTCGCAACTTCGTGGAATCCGTGCGGACCGGTCATCCCCCGCTGGTGAGTGGAGAAACCGGCCTGGAAGCCGTCGTCCTCGCAGAGGCTGTCCTCCAGGCGCTCGACCTCCGCCGGCTGGCCGAACCGTGGCGGACACGCACTGTCAGGGAATGGCGGCGGGCGGCCTGAGCAAAATTTCTTCCGTTTCTCTCCAAATCGCCTGGGTTCTCTATAGCCCTCTAAGCCCGGCCCCCTTGCAGCGGTAGCCTTTCTGAAAGGCTCCGGGGCAACCTGCCCTGCATGTCCCGTCGGCCAACCGCAGCGCCGTCATACTGATATTACCCGCAATGTTTATCCAATCATCAAAGTCTCGTCAATTCGCCGGCCGATTCTCCTTAATACCTGCTGACACGGTTCCCGGTAGTGTGAGGTGTCCTGCCGCAATAACCCGTGGCGGATACGCACTCCGGGCCCAGCCCACGAGCATCGTGAGCAAACTGTGAGCAAGCCGTGTGGCTGTTACTGTCTATGAACGCGCAAATCCAACTCGGACAGGTTTGCATGGTGTGAGATCGATACCGCAGCGCTCACTCACGATCGCTATTCTGACGGCGCTGACGAGCATTTGTCTTGCCGGGTGCCGAGTTGCCCGGCTTTGCCCGCCCGTCCAATGCGATTCCTGTTGCCGTCAGAACTGCCTTCACCTCAATTCTCCACCCGCAGCCCATCGAAACATGGCACCCCGTCCGGGCGTCGCTGATCTGGCGGTTCAAACCGGGGAAACGGCGGCTGGCAGCACCTGGGCGGAACACGTTTTTCCGGAAAGTTTTCGTCTCGCGTTGCGAAGTCCCGGTGGCAAGTTCTACGCGCTGCCCACTCGGCCGATTCTCCAAGTCCCGCGTCCAACGAGCACAGGCCCGACGGATTCTTCTCACACGCCGGTGGAACCGGAGCCGATTCCCACTCCGCCGCCTCTCCCGCAGAGCGCAGCGCCTATGCTGGCCCCCCAACCACCTGTGGCGAATGACTGGGACAGCTCTTCGCCGCCCTTGCCGCCGGCTGCAGATCCCGCAGCGGCGATGCCGCTCCGTCAACAAGAAACTCCTCCCACGAGTGTGACTGAATCCCTCTCAGGTGGTCAGCTTTCGGAGTCCTGGTTGTTTGCTCTTCCCGCCGACCAGCGCGTGGCCGTCCGCACGCAAAGCCAGCAGGTCGTTTTGCCGGACACCCCGGTCCAGAATCCTGCGCTCCTGCGGCGTCTCCTTGTCCGGTGACCTCAGGAACCCCTGTTCCACCGGATCAACCCTGTCGCGTGAAGCTCCTCAAGCCTGAAGGACGCCCCCTCTGTGGCCTGGAACTGGGGGTCTGTCGTTCCGAAGTTTCCTCACCGCTTTGAGTCGAGTTGGCAATCTAGTAAAGATGAGCTGAGTTTTTGAGCCTCCGGGGGGTCGCATCAAGCAGCCAACGGACATTTCCGATTCATCCATTCTAGCCTGACCCAGTGCACAACGGGCGGGCTCACGTCATGCATGGGTCCCAGCAATTCCTAACCAACGGCCTGCCGAGAACATGCTTGCGACACGATCTTTCAATCTGACGGCGTGGGCTGGTGCCCTTCTTGTGGTTTACTTCACACTCACGGCTGGATACGCGCTTTCCGCTGATAATCCGCGGGAAACTCCTATTGTCATTGCCATCCGGAATGCCCGACCGGCGGTGGTCAATATCCGGGGCGAAAAGACGCTCATCACCACGGCGGGCACATCCAGCCGACCTGAACCCGCGCGGCGTGTCAACGGCATGGGGACGGGCGTCATCATTGACGAGCGGGGTTACATCGTGACGAATCATCACGTGGTGGACGGCGTCCGCGACATCGAGGTCACGCTCTACGACGGGACCCGCTACACCGCCAGACTGCTTGCCCGCGACCCTGAAACCGATCTGGCAATCATCAAGATCGACCCCGACCGCCCCCTTCAGGTGATCAAAATCGGTACTTCTTCCGATCTCATGCCCGGCGAATCCGTCATCGCGCTTGGCAACGCCTACGGATATGAGCACACCGCCACCCGGGGCATTGTCAGTGCGCTCCATCGAGCCGTTCAGGTGAGCGACGCCCAGTATTACGATGACCTCATCCAAACCGATGCCAGCATCAACCCGGGCAATTCCGGGGGACCACTGCTGAACATCAATGGAGAGATGATCGGCGTCAACGTTGCCGTACGGGCCGGTGCCCAGGGCATCGGCTTTGCCATTCCGGTCGATCGTGTCGTGGAAGCCGCGGCCCGGCTCCTCGCCGAGATCAACAGCGAACGCATTCGGTATGGGATCACGTTCCAGTCACTCCCACCCACCGGACCGCTGACGGTAGCCTCTGTCGAACCGGACAGCCCGGCCGCCAAAGCCGGCCTGCTGCCTGGCGATGTGATCACGGAAGTGAACGGCCGAAAGGTCTCCAACCCACTCGACTTTCAGCGTCTTCTGCTGGACCAATCGCCCGGCACGTCGCTGGACCTCGTCGTGCTGCGGAACCATACCACGGAAGACCACCTTGCCCTGACTTTGGCGGAACCGAAAAACGCCGGTCCCGCCGATGAGATTTGGTCCCTTATCGGCCTGCGTCTGGAGCCCATTCCGCCTGAGCAGTTTCGGCAGCAGTTCCAGACGCACTACCGCGGCGGGCTTTTGATCACTGATGTGCGGCCGGGAAGCCCCGCTGCCTCTCAGGGCCTGCGGAAGGGCGACGTCCTGGTAGGCATGCATCTGTGGGAAACGATTTCCGTGGAAAACGTCCTCTACATCATCCGCCGGCCGGATTTTGCAAGTTTTCTGCCCCTCAAGTTCTTCATCCTGCGGGGCAACGAAACGTATTATGGCTATTTCTCGATAGCGATGCGGGCGGAAAACCCCTGAAAACGCATGGCGGTCGGCCCTGTTAGTTGTTCCTGGAGGGAGACCGTCAAATCCTACCTCCGCCCAGCCGATTTGCTTCTTGACTGTGTCCAGGCCGCCCGACGTCACGGCGCAAGGTTGCCTGAATTTGGCTCCCTAATCATACTTAAAGAGGAACCTGGACCGCGACGCCGTCGCCGCCCGGCGTTTTGATTCGGGAAGGCCACGCGGGGTGAAAAATTCTCATCTTTTGTTTTGAAGCATAAAGGAGCCGCGAACGTGTCCCAGGCCGACGATCCCTTCAAAAATCTGGATGAAATGATGGCCCCTGGGCCCGATTTTTCCCCGGGGGCGGCCGAAACCGATGCCGACAACCTGGGTATTCCGCCCGTCGCTCCCTCCGCTGAAGAGGAGCTGGCACCGGCAACACCGCCCAAGCCCACCCTTCTGGAGCGACTTCGGCAGATTGACATCTTCACCGTGATGCTTGGCCTGTCTCTGTTGGCGATCATCATCGCGGTGATCGTGCTCGCCATCGAGCTGAGCCGGTACCAATGGGATACTTCCGCGCGATCGGCCAGACAATCCGTTCTGGGAAATCGCCCGCCGGCAGTGGAAATCTTCCGTTCCGCGTGATCACTCAGGTATCGAGAAGGCTTTTCAGGAAGCCAATCGATCCTCTCAGGAGTTCGTTTCCACAACCAGGGCGGCGGCCTGGCCCACCTCGGTCCAGTTGACAGCCACGCTGAAAGTGCTGGCCGTCTTTTCCGGCTGGGTGACGACGTTCACAGGACACTCGGGATCGCGGTGCTCATAGTGAAGAGTCGGGGGCAGCAACCGCTGGGGCCCCAGCACAACCGTCGCTGCCAGTTCCAGGGCTCCCGCGGCGGCTCCGGTGTTCCCGAAGAAACTCCGTGGGGCGGTCACGGGGACATCCCCCAGTGTGGCCTGGATGGCCCGGCTTTCCAGAATGTCATCCACCCGGGTGGCTACACCCTGGGCATTCAGGTGCCCAATTTCCCGGGGCTGAAGCCCCGCGTCCTTCACGGCCTGAGAGATGGCCCTTTCCAAGGCGGGCAAGCGATCCTCGAGTTGGGACCTCTGGTAGAGACAGCACCGGCCCCAGCCGCGAAGATGCGCCCAGATGCGAGCTCCCCGGGCTCGTGCATGGTTTTCGCGTTCCAGGACAAATAGAACAGCGGCTTCCCCCCGCACTTCTCCATCGCGATCGCGATCGAAGGGTCGGGGACTTCCCACCCCGTCATCCGCCAGCTTGGAGAGTCGGCCGATGACCCCAAATCGCGCCCAATCGAAGGGATTCATTTGGGAACTGGCCCCACCCACCAGGACGACATCGGCGAGGTCGCGCTCGAGGAGGCTCGCCCCTTCGATGACCGCCAGGAGTCCCGACAGATCACCCTGATGAATGGTATTGTTGGGGCCTCTGGCATCGAGAACGATCGAAATATGAGAAGCGATCATGTTGG
>NZ_JACIYL010000242.1 GCF_014359955.1 Thermogutta sp.
CTACAACCGACCTCCCCGCCGAAGAGAGTCGGTTTCAAATTTACTTTCAAAGCACCGGCACACTGTGGTTGGACGATGTGGAGTTGACCCCGGTTCCAGATTTCCGACCGCAGAGACTTCCGCAGCTTTCTGCGAGCGCCGATCAGAATTTCTTTCCCAATAGCAGTTTTGAACTGGGAGGTTTTGGCTGGGGAAGCCTCGGCCAGGGCAGGACATCCTGGGCAACAAACCTCTTCCGTCTGGAAGGTGAGCTTGACGAATCACAGGCGTACCACGGGCGCCGGAGCTGGAAGTTGACGGTTTCCCGCGAGAACCGTTTGCTCACCTACTTTGACTATTTTGATCCTTCGGTCACGGAACTTCGACGGGTTCTCATCGCCCATGAAGGCTGGGTGCCACTCGAACCCGGGAAAACCTACGAGTTCTCGGCAGCGGTCAAAGCAAACCGGGTCCCCGTGCCTGTTACCGTGCAGATCAAACAGGATGAGCGCACCCGAACGTGGAACTTTCAGGTGGGAAATGAGTGGCAACGGTTGAGTGTCCGTTTCAGAGCCGAAGGGGCCTACGCCTACGGGGCTATTGGGCTGGATGCGAGCCATTCTGACCAGGACACAACCCTCTGGATTGATGCCGTTCAATTCCGGTGCGTGCCTTCTCAAGAAGGTTCGGTCCCCTATGCCCCCGCTCGACTGGTCGAGTCGTGCGTGGTCACCGATCAGCCGGGAAATATTTTCACAGCCCCCGACCAGGGCCTGACCCTTCGGCTGCGGGCCTACAATGCAGATTCAAAAACTCATCAAGTGCGTGGAAAGCTTTCCATCGATGATTACCGCGACCGAACAGTTCATACGGAAACCGTGGCTGTGGATATCCCGCCCGACACATGCGTGGAAAAGGTCTTCAATGGGCTCCTGGTCGGTAAGAAAGGTTTTTTCCGCATCACCTGGCAGGCGGAAGGGGCACCCAAGCAGGTGTTGCGGACGGCACTTATCGAACCATATCGCGAACAGGATAGTATCTTTGGAATGAATCACGCCTTTCCCGTGGATTTCCTGATGCCGCTGGCCCATCAGGCTGGGTTGAGGTGGTGGCGGGATTGGTCGTGTCAGTGGCGGCTTGTCCAACCTGCCCCTGACGCTCCGTTCGACTTTGCCATTCCGGACCAGCAGATCCACCGTGTGCTGGCACTCCACGGAAATATCCTCATGCTGCTGCCCTTCCCTGCCACTCCGTGGGCCGCGGCCGCCGATTTAGAGCGCATCGCAAAAGACGCCCAATCGAATTCCTACCTCAAGGAACGTCTGGTGGTCGCGCAGAAGCCCAAAGACATCTCGGCCTTTGAGGCTTATGTCCGCGCCGCGGTCACGCACTACCGAGACCGTGTGCGCTGTATTGAAATCCTCAACGAACCGCTGTTCACGAGTTACGCCCTGCCCAACTCCTACGGGTGGCAGGTGTCCGACTATATCGACTTACTGCGATCAGCGTACCAGGCCGCGAAAGAGGTCCATCCCGATTGTTTGGTGGTGGGCGGGATCGCCGCCCCGCCTGAATCCCGCTGGGTTCGCGACTTCATCGAAGCGGGTGGCCTCGCCTGGTGTGACGTGATGAATCTCCATCTCTATCCGCACCGCGGATCGCCCGACGCTTACGAAGAAGCCTTTCTTCGCTGCCGCGACATGATGCGTCAGGCAGGTTTTGCAAGCAAACCAATCTGGGTCACCGAGATCGGCTGCTACGCGGATGACGATCCACCGTCCCTTCCATTTCGGGTGGGAGACGACGCCATGAACCGGAGCCTGCGCCCCAGCGAGTGGCGGGCCTCCATCGACCTGGTCAAATTTGCCGCCGTGATGGGATCTGCGGGAGTGACGAAGATCTTCTATCACGCGGGAACCTGCGGTCCCCTCAACGAGAATACCGCCGGAAATATCTTTTTCGAGTATGGCGGATGCCCGCGGAAAATGTATGCCGCGCAGGCCGCTCTGGCGCAGTTCCTTGGCCCCGATCTGGTATTCCTGGGAAAAGAATCCTGGCACCCCTCCCTCCAGGTGTATCGTTTCCGAAGCCGAGGGCGAGAGGTTGTCGTCATGTGGGCTAAGAAGCCCATACAGTGGCAGGTGCCGGCCCAGTACGAGGTCTTCGACTTGATGGGAAATTCCCTCATCGTCTCGGAATTGACACTGGACGACGAACCGGTCTATCTTGTTCGAAAAGGCCCTTGAGCCCCTTTCTGTGCTTGCACTTTCCCACGGGCAGTCAATATGGCAAAAAAAGGTGGCGGCAGTGGACCAGCGACGGCTCAGAAAAACGTGATCATTCGGGCAAGCGCCGGGTCCGGAAAAACCTATCAACTCACCAATCGCTTGCTCGCGCTTCTGTTCGCCGGAACTCCGGTCGAAAGCATCCTCGCCACCACGTTCAGCAGAAAAGCGGCGGGCGAGATCCTCGATCGGCTGATGTCGCGGCTGGCAAAAGCCGCCCAGGATAGCGAAGAGTGTGAGCAATTGAGCCGTGCGATTGGGGTGGATGTTACTCCGCAGGCGTGCCGTGCCATTCTCCGAAAAATCATTAAGTATTTCCACCACGTCCAAATTCGGACACTCGATAGTTTTTTCGTTCGGGCAGCACAAGCGCTCAATTTCGAGCTGGGACTCTGGCCGGATTGGCAGATCGACGAAGGGGACCAAACGGAACGCATCAACCGGATCATCCTCGCGGAAATCCTCCACGAGCGGGATCGGGTACGACAGTGGATGCAATTCCTCTTCAAGGGGCAAGCAGTCCGGACCATCACCACGCAGCTTCGTGATATCATCGCGGCCTATTACGAAAATGTTTTTCTGGAAGCGGAACCGACGGCCTGGCAGGCCGTGGACAAACGGCCGACGCTCTCGTCCGCGGAACTGACGAAGGCCGTTGCCCAGCTTCGAAAACTGTCAGGTCGGGATTACAAGAATTCGCTGCTGGACGCCCTGGAGGCGGATCTCGAACGGGCTTCCAGCGAAAACTGGGAAGAATTTCTGAAACGCGGAATCGCTGCAAAGGTGGCTGCCGGAGAAAACCGGTACAGAAAAGTAGAAATTCCCCCCGAGCTTGAAATAGCCTATCAGCCTCTGGTCGATCACGCGAAGGCGGTCATCCTCAACAGGCTTGTGGAGCAGACACTTGCCACTTACGAACTTCTCCACGAATTCCACCAACACTATGCGGCGGCCATCCGGGAGCGGGGAATACTCCGTTTCAGTGACGTGGCACGGCTGCTGCGCGACTATTTGCAGGCCACCGGGTCGGCAGGACTTTCCCTTTGGCAGCGAAGACTCGGTTGGCGGATCCGCCATCTGCTTCTGGATGAATTCCAGGACACGTCCGCCGTGCAGTGGGCTGTTCTGGCGCCATTCGCGGAGGAAGTCTGCCGATCGCATGATGGCTCGTTCTTCTGCGTCGGCGACGTGAAGCAATCCATCTATGGCTGGCGGGGCAGTGAACCGGAAATCTTTGCACGGATCGAATCCGAGCTGCCCGAGGTGGATGTCCAGAATCTTGACGTCACCTGGCGGTCGAGCCCGATTATTGTGGATGTCGTTAACGATGTCTTTTCCAGACTCACGGAGAACCCCGTGATCATCCGCGGGGATAACCTGCCTTTCTGGCGGCGTGCTGCGGAGGCCTGGGTTTCCCGGTTTAGCGTGCACCACACCAAGCGTGTGGAGTACCCCGGTTACTGCTGCGTTGTGGTTCGCCAAAAAGGGGGTCAGTCGGAGGAAGATCAATCCGATGGCGAAGACGTGACTCTTGCGGATCCGATTTTGGTGAACTGGATTGGAGAGGTCTATCAGGCCCCGAGCAAGCCCACCATTGGAGTCCTCGTTCGCAGAAACGCTGCCATCGACCCCATTGTGGCGGCCTTGCGGGGGGCGGGCTTTGAAGTCAGCCAGGAGGGGCGCAATCCCGTCACCACTGCTGTTTCGGTTCAGTTGGTCCTGAATGTTTTGCGGATTGCCGATCACCCCGGTGATACCGCGGCCGCCTTCCGGCTGGGCCATTCACCCCTGGCCTCCCTTTTGGGCTGGGAGGAGTTTCCCCGGTGGGACGGACCGACCCGGCGTGAAAAGTCACTGGAAACGTCTCATCGTCTGCGGGAACGTCTGCTGGACGAGGGCTACGGCAAGGTCATTCGCGAGTTCGCCGACGCGATCAGTGAATACACCCCCCGTGAAGAACATTTGTGGCTGGAAAAACTCGTGGAACTGGCACATACCTACGACGGACAGCGGACCCTCAGGGCGGACGACTTTATCAGATGGCTGGAACATCAACAGGTGGCTGACCCGCAACTCACCCGGATCCGCGTGATGACGATTCACGGTGCCAAGGGCCTGCAATTTGACGCCGTCTTTCTTCCCGACCTGGATGAGCCTGTCGGGCGCCGCACAGGTCAGCTTGTCTTCACTCGACCAGCTCCCGGTAAGCCGATTGATTGGGTCTTCCGGGGCCTCAATCAGGAGCTCGTTAAGGCCAATGTTTTTGAATCCGACCTGGTTGAGCGCTACTATGCATTCCAACAGCGATGTGTGGAGGAAGATTTTTCGTTGCTCTATGTGGCCATGACACGGGCGATTCACGGTCTTTATATATTCGTGTCGCCAGCCGGCTCAGGCCGCTCGGGGCCACCTAAAACACTGGCCAGCATTGTGTGGAATGGGCTGCGCACGGAGCCGCCCCGAACTCCGGGCGATATTCTGTTCGAGCGCGGCCAGCGTGACTGGTTCGCCCGGTGCCCGAGCAGCGTATCCCCTCCCCCGGTGGAGCACGAGACAACTCCTGTTCTTTCGCACGTGAGAAACCGACCGGGGCGTCTTCGCCGCTCCATCCCGTGGAGGACACCTCACGAAGTGGAGGGAACCGGAATATCCGCCGATGTCGTCTTGCGATTCCAACCGGTCCGATCGCTTGCAAAGGGAAGTGTGTGGCACATGTGGTTTTCCCGGGTTCGCTGGGTCGATCACCAGGGAATCCCCTCGCCGGAAGAATTGCGGAAAACGTTGGCCCCCTATCCCGAAATGTCCGACGCCTTCGAGACGCTCTATCGCGAATTCGTGGAAATGCTCGGCAGGCCGAAGGTCAAGCAGGCCCTCAGTCTTGCCGAATACCAGGGCGGGTCCTTCTCGAAGGACAACGTGCCCGCTCAAGCTGCCGCCGGCCTGCAACACCCACGATGGGAAGTTTTTTTGGAACAGCCTTTCGTCGTCGATGCAGCGGGGGCCTTTTGCCGCGGTCAATTCGACCGGGTTGTCGTGCTCTTCGATGGAGATCAGCCCATCGCGGCTGATGTAGTCGACTTTAAGACAGACGATATCACACCAGACCAGCTTAAGGCACGGGTCGAGTTTTATCGGCCGCAGCTCATTATGTATCGGGAGGCAGCCGCTCGCTGGTTGCATGTGCCGGGAGAGCGTGTCTCAGCACGTTTGGTGTTCACGCAACTGGGAGAGGTCATTCCCATTGTTTA
>NZ_JACIYL010000243.1 GCF_014359955.1 Thermogutta sp.
GGACCAGAGGTGTACTTTTCGCGGACACTCAATCCGGCTGCCAGAGCCGAGCGGGCACGTGCCTGCCGTGAAGAACTCAAGAAACCCGAATAGGGTAAGACCGCCGCTATAACAGTGCCCGCATGACCGCGACCGGTGACTGGGCTACACTCACGGCCAGTCTGCATATGACTTCGATAATCACAGGCGTGTCCCCAGCCTCTTTCTTTGGTAAATGTCAAAGGCGACTTTCCGGCCGGCGAAATAACGTGCCTTTGAATAGTGATGTAAAGAAGTAATGGTTCGAAGATGTTAGAAAAAGACCTGAACGACTATCCTAACGAATGACCCGGAGTATCTCTTTTCTACCAGAAGTGACGTGAGAACAGGAGACAATAACGCAACGCTATTGTCCAGCCTGCTCGGCAGCATGAGTTGCTTCCTAACCTGACTAAGGCTGCAGCGGCAGAGCAGATTCAGCTTCACGTAAAGCTTACCCTCGCAAGTGTTGCTTGTGATTACGTTGTCACTTCGACGCTCTATTGTGTGATGTGACCTGCCATTTCACTGTGCCTGCCACATTGAGGAGAGGATCCAGGCGATTCCCACGACGGTGTGTGACCATGGCGGTGCGAATACACAGTCGCTATAATACGACGGCAGACTGGCCACGGACCCAGGTTGGGAAGGCAGAACGGGACGGCGCGCAACGCCCCGATGGGGCCTTTTTCCGACTGCATGACCGCACCGCTAAACGGACCGGCTTATAAGGGCTGCAGGGTTGACAGGCTGACAAGCCCGGGTTACAGTCGTCCCATATTAAATTTGTGATGCAAACGTGAGGTGTTACGGTCTTGGTTCTGAGGCGTATTGAACAATGAGTTTAAAATCAACACATCTGCTTCCGTTGAGATCCTCTTACCAATGGCTCGCAATCGTCTTATTTTTGATCTGCTCTCCGTTGGCGTCTATCAGTTGGGGCGAGGTCCAGGGAAACAAGCCGGACCTGTGCTGGACGCTTGATCTAACGGGATACCGATGGCAAATGGAGGGTATTCGCCCCGGACAGGGTGAAATAGAGGGCTTTTACCAGCACACGTCAGAGACGGCGAGCAGTACATTCAACTGGAATGGAGCAAAAGTGCCAGGCGACGTCTATACGGACCTTTGGCGGGCAGGAGTCATTGATGATCCTCATTTTGGCCGAAACGGTATGAAGGCCAAATGGGTGATGGAATATGAGTGGTGGTACCGGACATATTTTGCGATTCCGCAACGATTGCCCGGCCAGCATTTTCGCGTCGTTTTTGATGGGGTGGATTATTCGTGCGATGTCTGGGTTAATGGTCATTATTTAGGCAAGCACGAAGGGATGGGGTCGCAGTTCGCGTTTGATATTACGGATATTGTTTATTCAGGCCCACAGGCTAGCCATAACAGCCTCGTCGTCAGATTGAATCCTCCTCCGCGGATGTACAACCGGGTGGCTGGTCGGAAGTTCGCGTGGCAGGGCGACTATTGGCGAACTCTCGTGCCGATGGGAATCTGGCAACCAGTACGAGTCTCAGCGAGCGGTGCCAAGTCAATTGCGGACGTCTATCCTCAATCCCAAATTCATGAGGACAGGTCAGCCACCGTACGGCTGGATATCTCGCTTGCCCATCACGCCCAAACATCACAGCGACTAAAGCTCCGGGCAAAGTTAAAGGGTGCCAACTTTGATGGACCGGTGTATGAGACCGAGGCGGATGTGGAGGGAGATCGTGGCCAGTTGGTCTTTCACGTGCCGAATGCACGTTTGTGGTGGCCGTGGGATCTTGGGAAACCCTACCTGTACCAAGCTGAGATCGTACTGGTCACCGATGATGGACAGGTGTGGGATCGTGTCACCACCCGCCTGGGCATCCGCGAAATTCGCATGCAACGGAATCCCGGATACGACGAGAATGAAGTGAAATATCCCTGGACAATGGTGATCAACGGAAAGCCGATCTTTCTTCGCTCCGCATGCTGGGGGGGACCGCCGGATATCTTCTATGGACGGAACAGTCCCGAGAAGTATCGCCGGCTTATTGAATTGGCACGGCAAGCAAACCTGAATAATCTGCGCATCTTTGGTTGGCATCCTACAGAGATACAGCTTTTTTATGATCTATGCGATGAATACGGGATTACGGTATGGCAGGATATTATTCCCATTGCGTCGGTTGCCTTGCCTCAGGATCCGGCGTTCCGCGATGCGACCTATGCGGAGGCGATCGCAGTCCTCAAGCGATTACGGCGGCATCCCTGTGTCGTTCTCCTGGAGGGCGGGGAGGAGTCTTTCTACGGCAAGGAGGGACTGGAATATAACGCGAGATTTCTCACGGGGCTTGGCGACGCTATTCGGCCATATACCAATCTCCCGTATGTTCCGACATCGCCTCTGAACTGGCCGCCGATTATCCATCAGCTCGGATTGGGCGGTCCCAAGGATAGTGCCCACACGCACAAGCTATTTTATTCGATTGGGGCCGTGCTCATGGAGGACGATATACCGCGATGGGACTATGCTGTCATTCCCGAGTTCGCGATAAGCTCCTGTCCGAATGTGGAAAGTATTGAACGCTTCATACCGCGAGACGAAATCTGGCCGCCCGGACCGAGTTGGGGCTATCACTGGGCCGATCTGGACGTGATGCGCTCGCTGAATCTCCAGGTGTTCGGTGACGAGCGGACACGGTCGCTTGAGGAGTTTGTTGCCGCGACCCAAATTGCACAGGGAACAATTTTTCAGTTCGGCATCGAGCATCAGCGGCGGCGAAAGCCGAAATCTTCAGCTATTTCTATTTGTCACTTTATAACCTATGCGCCAGACTTTAAATGGGGAATTGTTGACTACTTTCAAACACCAAAACGATCGTTCGATTTTGTGCGACGTGCCTACCAACCCCTTTTAGTCTCCGTCCAATACAATAAACGACGCTGGCTGCCCGGGGAAGAGTTTTCCGGAACCCTGTGGATCGTCAACGACTTTGCGCGCGACTTTGGTCCGTGCCAGTTGAACGTGAGAATTACCGGTGCGGACGGGTCGGAATGGCTGCGAAATTCTTTGGCCGTTGGTCACATTCCAGCCAGCAGTTCCCAGGCTGTGGGAGACGTGAAATGTACGGTACGTGGGCGGATCGGGGAATCTTTTCGGATAGAGGTTGAAATAATGGCCGCGGATAAAAGCGTGCTTTCGAAGAATTATTACGACCTTCTTGTTGGCGATCAGGAGAAAGCACGCGAACAGTGTGCGGAGTTCTCTGCACACTTGCGTGCGATCAAAGAGCGGTTTCTACCTGCTGATTATTACCGGTTCTATCCGGATTTAGTCGGGCCGAATGCCGCGGACAGGATCGGTGACGCACCAGCCAGAGCCTCCTTTTCAACGGCGACAGAAGGAACCGAGTGACGAGGTTGACACGACAGACGGGTTTTTTGGTGACAACCCCAAAAGACAGGATACCTTTTAATCGGCAGGAACGTATCGGGACCGGGGCTCGCTGTACCCGGGAATACGTGTTGCATTCATGTTGCAGCCCGGCCCGTGCGGGCGTCATGCCTAGGAGGTACCAGCAGCGTTTCGGGCACGAGACCGATCCCCGGTATGATGCTCAAGATCCCGTCGCCGGGCTGCCGACCTGGGAAATCACGATTGCCAATTTTCTTTCAGCGGTTGGTTGCGTCGCCGACACCGTCGGCAAATGGTATTTCGGGGAGCGCCGCACTTTGCGTCTGAATATTCTGAATTGAACCGCACTGCAGAAAATCTGCGGGCAGGTGATGCGGGCGGAGATGAAGGCCATAGACTCGCCGTCTGGTTGAGATTTCAAACGAGGGGACTATAAACTGCGCCGCCCATGGCGATTGAAACGACAGAGGCCTCCGGTGCGATGGAGTAGCAATTCGGTCCACGTGCTTTCTTTAGTCGCTGTGATTGAGTTCAACCAGTTCAGCCGGTGGGTGCACGAAAGGAAGAAGTGCGTGATTAGTGCCAGAATAATTATTCGTAGTCTGCCGCTTGTCGCGGCGTTGTGGAGTGTCTGGATTGCGTGCGCCCGAGCTGGTGAAGGATCGCGACCAAGTGGCGAGATGGAGGCGTCGCCTGTTTTCGCTGTGCGCACGCTCTATGCCCCCGGGCATTTCGGCAACAGTTATGAAGTGCTGGGCGACAACGAGATGCGGGAAATCCTCCAGGAGGCACGGTTCTGGGGATTCAATCGCTATGCCGACTGGTTTGACATGGAGGACTGCTCGGACCCGTTTTCCGGGAAAAGAGAGTATCAACTGGGGCATGCTTTGTGGGAGCGAAAAAAGGCACACTTCCTTGCCGGCCAAAAATTGGGGTTGGCGTGCGACCTGGTCATTACACCCAATCACGTCTATGTGAACCAGTGCCGTGCAGATTGGTTGGCCACCACGAACGAGAAAATTTTCGGGCAGCTCGTTTGTCCTTCCATTCCGGAAGCGCGGGCAGTCATTCTTCGGAACTACGAAAACCTTTTTGCCGACCTGGCGGCCAGTGGTGTGCGTCTTTCGGCACTGGTTGCAGCACCTTACGATTTCGGCGGCTGTGCCTGTGAGAAGTGTCGTCCGTGGATTCTCACGTTCGCGCAGTTATCTCGAGAGATTTACGAGATTGGCCGTAAGTACTATCCAAAACTGAGGATGGAGATGATTGGCTGGTGGTGGCAGCCGGAGGAACATGAATTATTCGCGACCTGGTGCGAGGAACACCATCCAGGATGGGTTGAGCAGATGTTCCTTCACATCCCATACGGGCAGACCGATGTGGCCTCCGTCCCACTGCCTGAGGGCTGTGCGCGCTCGGCGTTTGTTCATATTGGTTACGCCGACCAGGCAACTCCCCGGGATGTCTACGGCCACCTCGGTCCGGTGATTGCCCCAGCGCGGTTGGAAAAAACAGTTCATGACCTGGCTCGCCACGGCTGCCCTGGCGTGATGGCCTACTCGGAAGGCGTTTTTGACGACGTCAACAAGGCGATTCTCGCGGGTTTGGCAAGTGGTCGGTATTCCTCCACGGATGAAGTGTTACGGGAATATGCCGTGCGTTATCTTGGCGCCAGCAACGAGAATGCCGCAGAATGGGTCGCCTGGCTGAAGCTGTGGGGACGTCCGTTTGAGGTGGATGCTGCGGCGGCCGAGAAATCTTTGGAAAAGATGTTGCCCCCGTGCGGAACGGGAAATTGGCGAGCGATTCAGTGGTGGTACAAGTGCGAACTCCTCAAATACCACCACGAGGTGATGAGAGAAAGGGAGTGGACGGCAGAACGTATCGCGGCGGCCGAACATTTCTTCGCAGTTCAGGAAGAACTTCAGCGCAAAGTGTGGGGGCTGGGGCCATTGCGGCATATTTTTGCCCGCCGCTTCACGCCGTTACCCTGGTATGGCAGTTGGGCAGAGTTTCGAAAAAAGCGAGCTTCTGCCATTTCTGATCAGCAATAAGGCCGATCGTGCAAAACAGTCCGATGAAACC
>NZ_JACIYL010000244.1 GCF_014359955.1 Thermogutta sp.
CAGCGATTTTCTGCCGGGCGTCTCGAGGTGAAAACTCCCCAGGGTTGGAAGGTCGCTGGCTGGCTGGTCTCCATGGGACGGCTCGTCATTCGCAACAGCCGGGGCGAGGTGGAAGAATACCAGCTCGCCGCCGACTCCTGTGAACCGGGCCCCGTACCAAGGTCCCTCACCGGCATCCTGGTATTGCCCTGTACCGTCAAAACATCGGATGGAACAACGCTCAAAGTGGACGTTAGATTCTCGCTGCGGCCGAAGAGCAGCGGTTGCACGGTCGAGTCCGAATTGGTCAGCGACCGACCTGTGGACATCCTTGCCTGGGGACTGCCCATGGTCTATATCCACGAGCGCGACGAAGCCATTTTCCCTGGATTGGAATGGCTGGTGGATGACGAATTGTCGAGCGACAGCCTGGACATTGCGGAAGATCATCCGGATCGCGTGCGCTATGTCGTCCATCCTTACATGATCACCATTCCGGCAGTGGGAATCCATGGGCCACACGGCACGATGGGCCTGATTTGGGAAAATCGTCCCATCGGCGACCGGCTTCCCCCGGCATTTGCCTTCGCTTCCCCAGACCGCTTCAATCATCAGCGGAGCCACCTCATGGAACTCTTCCTGCCGCCGGTGCCGGATTACACACCGATGAACAGCCGGGTGGCTGAAAAGCCCTATCGCCTGGAGGGTGGTGAGAAGTTGTCCTTGAGTGCGGCACTTTGGATCGATGGTCAGGCCAGCGATGCCCTCGCCGTCATCACGGATTACGTGAAAAATCTCAGGATCGCCCCTGCCCATCCTTTGCCTCATAGCTCCCTGCCTGGTGAAATCGAGTTTTCCACGCGGGCCTATCTGGAGTCACTTTGGGATCCGGAAACCCGTCAGTGGTGGACCACCAAAGGGAACGCCCTCCTTTCCCACCAGGCCCTGCCACCCGATTTTGCCGCCGACCTTGTGCTTGGGGCCATGCTGACCAGCGATCCGGGTTTGAAACGTCGCTGCGAAGACCGCGTGAAAGAAGTTTGCCAACGACTCAAGCTCCCGCCACGCCTGGATGCGCTCCGCGTCGGTGGCCGGGCGGACCGCGTCTGGGCCAATGCAAGTCGCGCGGCGGCACTCCTGGCGTCCCGGCGCGAGGACGGAAGCTGGCGGTTTGATGCCGACCGGCCAGGCAGCGGACCTTTCGTCGGCATGGACTACCGGGAACTCGGCCCCAATGATGCCCTGGAGGTCGGTACCTGTGCCCACAATGCCTACGAAATCCTGGCCTTCGCCCGCATCACGGGTGATCGTCGCCTCTACGAGGAGATGGTGAAAACGCTGGAGCTGATGGAAAAATTCCGCGTTCCTCGTGCGGCGCAGGTGTGGGAGGTCCCCGTGCACACGCCGGACATCCTGGCCGCCGCCGATGCCGTGGACGCCTACATCGAGGCTTATCGCGTCAGCGGCGAGAAACGCTGGCTTCAGGATGCCGTTCTCTGGGCCAGGCGGGGATTGCCGTTCGTTTATTTCTGGAGCGATCCGCAAAAGCCGTTTCTCCAGGGGGCCAGCATTCCCGTCTTCGGCGCCACATGGTATCGCGGATCATGGTTCGGGCGGCCTGTTCAGTGGAACGGCCTGCGCTACGCCAACGCCCTTCTCAAACTGGCGGAGTACGATCAGAGTCTCCCCTGGAGGGAGGTGGCCACCATCCTCATCCACAGCGCCATCCATCAGCAGGACCAGGAGGGCGAGAACGTGGCCCTCTGGCCAGACAACATCAGCGCCATCACCGGGGAGAAATGTCCGTGGGTCTTCGCCCCCCGGCAAATCATTGGGTGCATCACCAAGTTGATCGGACGGGACGAAGAACCTCGCACCGTTTACGCCGGGCCCAACGATCAGCGGTTCGCACTCACCTCCCAGGGAACGATTGACCGGGTCCGCCTGAGTGGTGATACCCTGGAATTTCAGATCGCGTTTCCACCCGGAGAAGTCGGCCCGGTGTTGATCGCCAACATCGCGGGGCCGCAGGAAGTGGCCGTCAACGGTGAGCGGATCCCCCCGAGCGATCAGCCTCACCTGGAAGACGGCTCTGCCTGGTGCTATGACCCCGGCAACGCGCTCCTGACGATTCAGGTTGGAGCAACGGGCCCGGTGACCGTCTCCATCAAACCGGCCGTCCAGCGCACCGTGGACCGCATTCCACGGCTGGCGACGCAGCTTAGGTTCACATTCGATGGAGGACTGGAGGGCTGGATTGCCGCCCACGATGTGGCCGACCTGGAGGTCAAAGACGGCATCCTTGCAGGTCGTATCACGGGCCCTGATCCGTACATCATTCGACCCAACCTCCGTGTTCCGGCTGCGGTTTACAAGACCGTCGTCATCAGGATGAGCACCACCGCCGGAAGAATGGCGCAGCTCTTCTGGACGACCGAGCGTTCGCCAACCTTCGATGAAGAAAAATCGCTCCGCTTCGCGGTGGAGCCGGACGGCCAGCTTCACGAGTATCGCCTCAGCCTGGCCGATCATCCTCACTGGAACGGTCAAGTTATCGTGGCTCTGCGACTCGATCCGGGAGGCGGCACGGCCGACGGGGAATTCCAGGTGGACGCCATCCTCGGCGAATGAACGACCCGAGAAAGCCAGCCGCTAACAGGGCGCATGGGCACCACGGTGCAGGTTCCGGTGGTTGCTGCGGGTGGATGACGGAGATCCTGACCGCCGCACTTTCAATTCCACGAAAATATTGCGGCAAGATGGTCGGAGATTTATGCTAAATTTGAGCGTTTTTCCGTTTACACTTCGCACCCAAATGCGGCCGACCATTCCTTGTCCGTTGACGACACCAAACACAGATAGGGGAGATTGTCATGCTGGATCAGGCCGTCGTCGTTGTCTTGGTGGCATTCAGTCTGCTTTTCCTGGGTTATCAGGTGTACGGCCGATTTCTGGCCCGGCGGGTGTTCCAGCTCGACCCCGATCGTCCCACCCCGGCCCACACGATGTATGACGGCATCGATTACTGTCCCGCGAAAACACCGGTATTATTTGGCCATCATTTTGCTTCGATTGCGGGTCTGGGACCAATCCTGGGGCCCGCCCTGGCCGTCATTTGGGGTTGGTTGCCGGCGGTCCTGTGGGTCATTTTCGGAGCCATTCTGATCGGTGCCGTCCATGATCTGGGGTCGCTTGTGGTGAGTCTTCGGCATCGGGGGCGTTCGGTGGGCGAAGTGGCGTATTACGTGCTTGGCCCACGTGCCCGGCTGCTTTCGCTTCTGATCATTTTCTTCCTCATGTCGCTGGCGATGGGCGCGTTTTGCAACACGCTGGCCGACTTGTTCCTCAACTACAATCCGGACGCGATTATTCCCTCGATCGGCCTGATGCTGCTGGCCATCCTTTTTGGGCTGTCCGTCTATCGGCTGAAAGTTCCGCTGGTTCCCGCCACAGTGGGCGCCCTTATCGTGTTTGCCGGCCTCATCTACTTCGGGGAAAAGAACCCCGTCCTCACCTATGAATGGCTGTGCACTCCCCAGACGCGACAGGCCCTGGAAGAAGCGCGGGACGCGAAACCGACGATGGGACGGCCAGGGTTTTCCCGTCCGTACGGTGCGGCCGCTGCGATTGATTATTTCAAGGCCCACGGCCGGGAAGATATCGTTCGCGAACTGGGGTCCATCAAGGATCCCGACACTGTTTTGGGCAGGGCCAATTACGCGTGGATCGGGACACTCCTTTTGTATGCCTTTTTAGCGTCTGTGCTGCCCGTCTGGCTTCTGCTTCAGCCGCGGGATTACATCAACAGTTTCCAGCTCTATTTCGCTCTGATCGCCTTGTTCCTCGGTTTGCTGATCGCCACGGCAGTGGGCAGCGAATATGCGAAGATTGATGCCCCCGCGATCCGTGCGACCGTCCCGGGAGCCCCGCCGTTAATCCCCATTCTTTTCGTGACGATCGCCTGTGGAGCGGTGAGCGGTTTTCATTCGCTGGTCTCCAGTGGAACGACCGTCAAGCAACTCAATCGGGAAAAGGATGCCCTTCTGGTGGGCTATGGCGCCATGCTCGTGGAGGGAGCGCTGGCCGTACTCGTGATTGTTGCTTGCACTGCGGGCCTTTCCCAGTTTGACTGGAGCGACAAGGGTGTTTATGCGAGCTGGACCGGTATCACAGGGCTGGCCGCCCAGCTCAACGCCGTCGTTCGGGGAAGTGCCAACATTCTTTCCCACCTGGGAATTCCCACTGGTATCGGTTCCACATTCATTGCGGTGACCGTCACGGCGTTCGCACTCACCACGCTGGATTCCGCAACCCGCCTGCTCCGCTTCAACGTGGAAGAGCTTTGCCAGGCTGTGGGTTTGAAGTTTCTGGCCAACCGATACTTTGGCTCCCTCATGGCGGTGGCGGGAATCGGCTTTTTTGCCGTCGTTCCTGCGGGGAAAGCCCTCTGGACACTGTTCGGCACGACCAACCAGCTTCTCGCCGGATTGGCCCTGTTGATCGTGAGTGTGTACCTCTATCAGAATCAGCGGATGTACGCCTTCACGCTCGTGCCGATGATTTTCATGCTCCTCATGACCGGGGCCGCCATGATCTACAGCCTGATTGGATTTTATCAGCAGGGAAAAACCGTCTTGTGGGTAACAACCGTTATCGTTCTGATCATGGCAGTCTGGCTGATTCTAGAAGGCATCGCTGCATTTCTCCGCGGCCCTCAACGTCCGGCCATCATTCCGCGTGAAGAGCAGCCCACACCACAAGAGCAGCGCGAAGCGGCGGAAACCGTGTTTTGAGATCGCACCGCTTGGGACTGATTGAGCCCACTGATGAGCGCTTGCACGCCGTCCACGCCCTATGGCGGCGAGCTTTTTCTCCCCGTGATCCGGCTGACAGCCTCCTGAACGGTTGCCTGCAGCACAGGCGTCCCGTGACGAGCCAGTTCCTCCAATTGCGGCACAGCCGACTGGGCCGCGGGGCCAAGCTCTCCTAACGCTTCCACCGCCGCCATTTGCACGTTGGGATCGGCATCCTGAAGGGCAGCGGTGAGTGCTTCCACGGCTTCTTTACTCGTCGCCCGGCAGCGGCCAAGTGCCCGGGCAGCCGCCATGCGTACCCGTTCATCGCCGTCCTTCAGGGCTTCACACAGAGCGTGGACAACCTCAAAAGAAGCATCACCGATGAATCCAAGACTTTCCGCGGCCACATCCCGCCCATCCCAGGTTTGATCCTGAAGCGCGGCCACTATCACAGGAACTGCCGCGGCGGCGCGGGGTCCAAACGCACCGAGGGCCCTGATCGCCGCCATCCGCGCCGTGGGTTTGCTGCGATCCTGCGCCATCTTGGCGAGGAAGGGGACCTGCTCCGGACCGTATTGAATCAGGGCATCAATCGCCTGGTCTCTCACCTGCGGATTGGGATGCCCCAGAAGCTCGCGCCACTGTTCGGGTGTCTTGTCTGTGTATTTCACTTCACGGAATTCGGTACGACGCGACGGTCTTTGCGACTCCTTGGCGTTTTC
>NZ_JACIYL010000245.1 GCF_014359955.1 Thermogutta sp.
GCAGGTGGGCCACCTGCGGCAGCGTTACCTGTGGGGCCCGGCTGTGGACCAAATTTTGGCCGAGGAAGCCGTTGACGGCGGCACGGCCGACCTTGTACAGTGGACGCTGACGGATCACCTGAATACCGTCCGGGATATTGCCAAGTATGATTCGGGCAGCGACATGACCACGGTGGTCAATCATCTCATCTACGACGCGTTTGGCCGAGTCACGTCGGAGAGTAATTCGACTATCGATAGTCTGTTTTTATTCACCGGTAGACCATTCGATAGTGACACCCAGCTTCAAAACAACCTCAACCGCTGGTATGACGCTCGGGTCGGCCGCTGGCTGAGCGAGGACCCGATTGAAGCTGACATCAACGTCTACCGCTACTGCCACAACAATTCCGTTCTGTTCGTTGACCCTTATGGGCTTGAGGATACGGGTGCCGGTGACTCTGGTACTGTTCGCAACTGCACCCGTGATGCAATCCGGTGGCAATACAGCATCCCTGGTCTCGTGACTCGCGCGATGGCTGCATTAGGACTCCCAGATGTCGAACTGGATGGGCGCTTCTACGTCCAGATAAAGCGATGCGAAGTGTGCTGCAGAGATGGGAATTGGAAGCCAAGTGTTGCAGGGTCAATCGGGGCGTCATTGTATGCCAAGGGCGTCCAAGGAAAGAAAGACTTCCAGTACGTGAGTTTTGAGTATGGTCTCTACTTCCGCGCTGGTGCTGCTGGCAGCGTGGCCTTCGCCTATAATGGCTGCAACGACAAGTTGAGCGGCAGCGGGTGCTTTAGCGTGTACGTTGAAGGTGGCCTTCTTGGACAAGCGGAGGGCAAAGGTGGATGGATCAACGTTGGTGCGGGTATCCGGGGGGGAGTGAACGTCAAGTCAACTGTCTGTTTGGCCTGTGCTGGTCACACCTGTAATGTTACTCTCCAGACATGCGTCGCTGCCCGCTTCCGCATTTGGGCTTTTCTCAAATTGGAAACTTGGTGGAGCAATCGGAAATGGGAATACGTCAGGGAATACTCCGCTGAAGCGTGTACTCCAAGCGTCTTGATTTATTCATTCGGCTTCTAACCATGACAGCATTGCTCAGTCCTGAACAGTTTCCGTTGACACCATGCAAATGTCCCAGCAAAGTAGTTTCGCGTCTATCCCCTATAGTGCTTGCGTAGACAGAGCGCGTCGGGGGCTTCATTTTAGACCAGACATTGAAAAGGATATCCCGTTAAGGGCGATTGCTTTTGCGACCCGCTGGGGTTCGGAATCCGAGGGTTGGTATGGCTTGAAGGATACGATGTCTGGGAGCGCAGCCGGAGAAGTATTCTATTGTAGGACCTGCAGTAAGACCGATCCAGTTCGTTTTTACGTTTGTGCGCGTCTTGCGTCGGGGCTTGTTCTTGAGTGTGTTGAGTTCGCCTCCCTACCGAGAATAACGCAGTTTTTCGCCTGTGGTAGGGTGCTGGGGCGTATGGTTGAGGAGCAATTGCCAAGAGAGAAAAGTCTGTGGCCGAGAATTCTAGGCGGAAGGAGAGCATGGGAGGTCTTCCTGTACGAAGTTATGATCGGGAGGATCGAATATGCATACCCCTTAAGCAAGCACTCACGGTTACTCATGCAATTGAGCACAGGCATTTCGCTTCCAATTGGTCTGGCAAATGTCTGGTTCCGCAAATCGACCAAATATGTGATTCCCCCCGATGCCCCCGTTTTAGGCGACCAGCATTTGGAGGTGTTGTATTTTTGGCTGAATATAACGTTTCGTATCCTCTTCCAACTTGACTTCAGCGCAAGTTAGTTCTGTGGGGAAGGAAACGTGTTTAGCTGAGACTCATAGCGTTCTACCTGGGGCGGCCTGGATTCACCACTCCGTGAAGCGTTACCACCGCGGTATAATCGAAGGGAACCTCTGAACAACTCGCAGTTTTGACTGATTTCGGTCTGTTGTGGTCTTGGTAATGGTTTTTAAGCTAGACAAGTGAATATTTATTGCCGATTGATCGTCGTCTATCTTATCTATTCTGCCCGCTTTATCGATCGATCGCCCCGTGGGCGCGCACCATCAGCGCCCTAACCACTTGCTATCGCCCCCATCCTCCGCAATAACACATGACGATGAAGATAAATGTTGACACTCGCTGCCACCGCAAAGGCATGCTGAAGGTTCTTGTAAATCCCCCGAAATCGCACCTTCCGCCAGCCAAAGATGTGCTTCATCACCCCGAATACATGCTCCACCCGCGAGCGAATCCGCGACTTCCACCGATTCTTCTCCTTCTCCCGCTCACTCAACGGGCATCCCCGGCTCCCCCTCCGCTCCGTATAATCCCTCGCCCGGGGCGCCCTCTCCCGAATCACCTCCTTTTGTCCCACATAGGCCTTGTCACCGTAAACCCGCGTCTCCCCGCCATGCAACAGCTGAGGCAGGGCCTGGCTGTCGTGCACGTTGGCAGGCGTCACACTCACCGAGTGAATGACCTTCGTCTCACTGTCCACGCCCACATGCACCTTCGCCCCAAAAGACCACTGCTCCCCCTTCTTCGTGCTCCCCATCTCCGGGTCCCGGCTCTTCGCCTCGTTCTTCGTGGAAGTCGGGGCATGGATCACCGTGGCGTCCACGATCGTCCCACCCCGGATGTCCACCCCATGCCTGGCCAGGTGCCGGTTCATCACGTCCAGGAGCTTGGGACCAAGCTGATGCTTCTCGATCAAGTGCCGAAACCGCAAAATCGTGGTCTCGTCCGGCGGGGCGTCCTTCCCCAGATCCAGGCCCAAAAACTCCTGCACCGCATGACTATCGTGCATCAGTTCTTCCGTCTGCGGGTCCGAGAGCTTGTACCAGATCTGGAGAAAATACAGCTTGAGCATCCAAATCAGCGGCGTGACAGGACGTCCCGGACCATCGCCTTTCGGATAGAACGGCTCGACAAGGCTTATCAATTCCTGCCAGGGCATGACCTTGTCCATCATCTGGAGGAATCGCTGCCGCCGCGTGGGTTTCCGCATCACGTCGAAGCTTGCTGTTGCCAACGTCCGCTGCTGATCTTGCTTGCGTCTCGCCATCCTTCCGTCCTGTCCGATTGGCTATCTTACTTTGCTCGTCTTTCTATCAACCACTCACAACCACCAGATTATAATGACGTTACACGGGGATTGTGCAGAGGATCCTGAAGATGGTTGTCGTTGGCGACACTCACGTTGACCCGGCGGCATCTGATTTTGTGGGAACTGTGCGCTCGGACTTGTGGTGCCCACCGGGTCAGGAATCAACCGAAGACACTTACGAAGAGTAATGGGCCAGGGTGAAAGCAAATATGAGACTATAGCGGTAAATAGGCAGAATTTACAGGATGTGAAACAGTTGGTGTGCGCGGAAGGATTCGGCGAGAGTTCTATGATAACCGGATTTCCTGCCCTGGGTTGCAATGTACCGTCCTATTCGCGTGAGGTGCAGTTCGGCCACCTCCGGCAGCGTTACCTCTGGGGTCCAGCGGTGGATCAGATTTTGGCTGAGGAAAACGTTGACAGCGGGGCTGATGAAACAGTACAATGGACCTTGACGGACCACCTCAACACGGTTCGGGACATTGCCAAGTATAATTCGGGCAGCGACATGACCACCGTGGTCAACCACCTCATTTATGACGCTTTTGGCCGGGTCACGTCGGAGAGCAATCCGACTATTGATAGTCTCTTCTTATTCACCGGTAGACCATTCGATAGTGACACCCAACTTCAAAACAACCTCAACCGCTGGTACGATGCTCGGGTCGGCCGGTGGATGAGTGAGGATCCCATTGGCTTCGTGGGCGGGGATGGAAATTTGTATCGGTATGTGGGAAACTCACCAAACACTGAACACGATCCACTGGGCCAAACGCCACGCGTAAGGAAAATAGTTATGTGCGTAACACAGGTTAGCATGGCTAGCGTTTTGGCCGGCACTACCGCCGCCCTATGTGCCTTTGCATTTTCACCTGGCGAGGGGGCGGGAGCTATAGATGTGGCCCAGGTAGTGGGTTGTATTGGTGCAGCAGCCTCCACAGTCGCTGCCACCGCAGGAGCGATAGACGTATGCTTGGACGCCGGGTGCTACAATGCGGTTGCGTATCTCTATCATCTTAGACAGCAGACCGAGCAGCTGCATGCCAAAGCTTTAGCGATTGCTACCGCTATTGGAGTCAAATTATGAGCTCTTTAAGCGCTAGGGAACGTTCGGCCATCGAACGTATAATGCAGGCAAGCTGTTGGACCGCTCAACTCGCTACACTAGGTGCAACAGTTGCGGTGTTGGGATTCACTCTGGCTTTTTTGATTTCGGCCTTAATACTCTCGAATGAGGGGCTGGCAATTGGTGCATTGGCCTCTTTCATCGCTGGAATGGTGACCGTATGGTTGATTCGCACCGTTATTTTCTACCGGTGTATCATCCAGAAGCTTGTAGAAATCTGGGATAAGAAAGGACTTCGCCTAGAGGATCTTGAAGAGTAAAATCATACACCACGGTTTTGCACATGGCGCAATCGAAAATTCGCAACTTCTGCAATCGCTTGATGTATTCCGCGTCGGGCCCTATTCTGCCGACCTTTTAATTGACCTTCCTTCGAGGAGGCCCAATCAGAATGGCTCAAGCATTCACACCAGACGAGCTCCGAATGATCCGCCAAGCCATGCGGTGCAACCTTCGGCGCGCGCACATGATCACGATTGTAGGCATATTGGTTGCCATCGTCGTTGGGGTGGCGTGCATCGTGCTTGGTATCGTTCTCTCACGTGGGGCATACGTTGGAGGTGGCGTGGCGTTAGTAATTCTTGTGCCTGCTCTTATGGTTGCCCGAACGGTTAACGTGATGCTCTTCGGTATTATCCAAAAATTGGTACGGGAACTCGCGGAAGCGGGCGGCAACCTTGAATCTCGCATTAGCGAACAGCCGCCCATAAACGAAAAACGCTAGGTTTGGCGCAAGAGTTGCGCGCTCCCCGCAGATCGCGTCGAAGGCGTGCGACTTCCAAGGGAAGTGCAGTAATGTGGTAGCCAAGAAACTTGAACTTGTGGGTAGACTGCTCTCTCAGGTATCACTTTCTGTGTTGGACTTAACCAAGTAGCTCAGGCTGTTGCCAGGGTTAGGCTGAGTTCCGGTGAACCAGCGGTCTTGAAGAGGGGTACTTGGCACGAGACGTCACTCGGCCACCTGCGGCAGCGTTACCTGTGGGGCCCGGCGGTGGATGAGATTTTGGCTGAGGAAAATGTTGACAACGGTGCTGATGAAACCGTACAGTGGACCTTGACGGACCACTTGAACACGGTCCGCGATATTGCCAATTATGATTCGGGCAGCGATATGACCACTGTGGTCAATCACCTCATCTATGACGCCTTTGGCCGGGTGACGGCCGAGAGCAACCCGGCGATAGATACTCTGTTCTTATTCACGGGTAGACCTTTTGATACTCACACCGGCCTGCAAAACAACCTTAAC
>NZ_JACIYL010000246.1 GCF_014359955.1 Thermogutta sp.
CCGGATTTCAATACCACGCTCGGCAAGCGCCTGAAGAATCCGGGGCAGGAGTGTGCCGGCCACAGCCTTGTGAAAAACGAGCGACTCCGCCGCGTTGCAGACGCCCATTCGCTGGCACTTGGCATTGACGACGATCCGCTCGGCCATGTCCGGATCGGCACTGGCATCGACATAGACGTGGCAGTTACCGGCGAAGTGCTTCATGACGGGCATTTTGGCCTCTGCGGTCACCCGTCGGATGAGACTTTCTCCGCCACGCGGGATGGTCAGGTCGATGTACTCCGGCAGGTTGAGGAAGTGTCCCACGGCTTCGCGGTCCGGCGTCGCCACGAGCTGGATGGCGTGGGTCGGCAGTCCCACATCCGCCCCGGCTTCCATCATGATGTCCACGATGGCCTGGTTGGAGTGGGCCGCCTCTTTCCCGCCACGCAAAATGACGGCATTCCCACTTTTGACACAAAGTGCCGCCGCGTCTGCCGTCACGTTCGGCCGCGATTCGTAGATAAAGAAAATGACCCCCAAAGGAACCCGCACTTTCTGGACAAGCAGCCCGTTCGGCCGGACCGACGACCAGATCACCTCCCCAATGGGTTCCGGAAGCATGGCAACTTCTTCCAGGGCGCGGGCCATCGCCTCGATGCGGGAAGGCGTCAGCTTGAGACGGTCGATCTGGGCGTCTGTCAGACCAAACGACGGCGCAGCGGCCAGGTCCTTGTGATTGGCGTCCGTCAGAGCGACCATCCGCTCTTTCATCAGTTTGGCGCAGCGATGCAACCACTGTTGCTTGGTCGCACCGCTGAGCCGTGCCAGTTCCACCGACGCCGCCCTGGCACGGCGCGCTACTTCCAGGCAGTATTCTTTAAGATCGAAAATCCCGTTGTCGTTACTCATGGTTGCGGGCAATTGTTCCTGTTGTGAGGGCGTTTTCCCTTCCCCACCGGCTATCAACCGGTTGCACGGTTGCGTTCTGTCAAGACATCCCCTTGAGGAAGTATCCCGATTTCCGGCCCCGCCGTCAACCGACGTTTGGCCAGGCTCATCCGGAGTTTGCCTGCGACCCGGGAAAGGCGTGTGATGCCTGGCAAGCTCTGAAAAGGGGTGAGATTCATCTTGGAGGCCCCTCTTCCGGAGGGACCTGCCCGTCGGGTCCACCGTTCGGAGGGACGTGCTTGTCACGTCCGCCGTTCCGCTGGCTAAACGGTAGGGGCAATTCATGAAATTGCCCCTACCGAAATGCCGTTTGGCCCTGAAGAACGTATTTTGTGAGCAATTCGTGAATTGCCCCTACAACGTCGGAGGGATCCGCTTGTCGGGTCCGATGAACACCGATTGATGACCCATGCCGCTTCACCGGGCACGACAAGCGTGCCCCTCCGAAAAAATTTCGGAGGAATCTGCCCGTCAGGTCCACCTCTCGGAGGGACGTGCCTCTCACGTCCGCCGCTTGGCTGGTTAGACGATAGGGGCAATTCATGAATTGCCCCTACAACGCGTTTTGCCTGGGCTATGTCGTAGGTTTTTGCAAAGGTGGCGATGGCTCGGACCTTTGGCAAGGCGTGGCCTCAATCCTTACCGCCCTGCGAGGGGTTAAATACAAGGCGAAAGTCAAAGCCCCGGGGCGACTGGTCGTGCAGCACGTGCTAAAATAGGGCGTTTACGCATTCATGGAGCGGGGAATGTCATGGCACGCTGGAAAACAGTTTCGATTGTGGGGGTGGGATTGATTGGGGCCTCCATCGGGCAGGCCCTTTTGCGGCGGCGGCTGGCGGATGACGTCATCGGCATTGCCCGACGTCAAACAACGCTCCGTGCCGCCCGGCGTGTGAACGCGGTCACGCACACCACGATTGATCTTGCCCGGGGTGTGGCTGAAGCCGACCTCGTCGTCGTGTGCACGCCGGTGGCTACCATCCCGGAGTTGGTACGTCGCGCCGCGGAACACTGTCCCGAGGGAACCCTCATTACCGACGCCGGCAGCACCAAAGCCGCTATCGTGGCAGCTCTCGACAACAATTTGCCGCGAGGTTGCCGTTTTTTGGGGTCCCATCCCCTGGCGGGGAGCGAAAAGACCGGCCCGAGTTATTCCGACGCGGAACTGTTTGAAGGCCGTGTGACCATCATCACCCCCACGCGCAACACCCGCGCCGAAGACTTCGATGCCCTCGAAGAATTCTGGAGCGGCCTGGGGTCGGTCGTTGTGCGGATGTCCCCGGAAGAGCACGACGAAGCCATCGGCATGACCAGCCACTTTCCCCATCTGGTGGCATCGCTTTTGGCAGGAATGTTGCCTGAGCAGTGGTTTCGGTTCACCGGAACGGGCTTTCTCGATACGACACGCATTGCGGCCGGGGACATCGAACTGTGGAAGCAGATCCTTCTTCAAAACCGCCTCAATGTGATGAAGAACTGCCAGGCGCTGGCGCAGGAGCTGCTCCGGGCGGCACAGGCTCTGCGAGATGGGAATGAACAGGTTGTTGAGGACATCTTGATGCGAGGGAAAAAGAATCGCGATGCTTTGGGAGGTTGATATCTATCCAGCCCCCGGTCAACCGGATGTCGTGGCGGAACAGGTTCGCCACGATGGACTGGACCTGGGGATTCACGGTGCCTGGCAGGCGGCGGCCGGTCGTGGGTACCTTGTCGAAGGTGATTTCACCCTCGCCCAAATGCAGCGGCTGGCCGAGGAACTGTTCGCCGACCCGGTGGTGGAGCGATTCGTGATCGGGCAAGCTGGGGATTCTGTTTTGCTGGAACCACCCAGCCCGGACATGCAGCCTGTCTATGTGCTTCCCAAGCCCGGTGTCATGGATCCCGTGGCGATGAGTGCGGCGGCCGCCATTGAAGACTTCGGCTGGCGTGCCCGGGCGGTGCGCACTTTCCGGAAATACTGGTTCCGGGGATTGTCGCAAAATGATCTGCGACGCATCTGTCAGAAAATCCTCGCCAACGACGCGATCGAGCAGGTTATCTTCGGCCCGCTGCCATTCCGTACTCTGGAACAGGGCCGACCGTACGAATTCCACCTGATCACCGTTCCCCTTCGCGAGATGGATGACCAGGCCCTGCTCCGACTGAGTCGCGAGGGCCAGCTTTTTCTTTCCCTGGCTGAAATGCGGACCATTCGGGACTTTTACTGCTCTCTCGGACGGGACCCGACGGATGTGGAGCTGGAAACCCTGGCCCAAACCTGGAGCGAGCACTGCAGCCACAAGACGCTCACCGGGCGGATTGCTTATCGGGACGAACAGCGGCAGATTCAATTCCAGAACATGCTCAAAGAGACCATTTTTGCTGCTACCCACGAAATCCGTCGGCGGCTGGGTGAGCGCGACTGGTGCGTGAGCGTCTTCGAAGACAACGCGGGCATCGTGCAGTTTGATGACGATTACCATGTTGTCTTCAAGGTGGAAACGCATAATCATCCCTCGGCTCTGGAACCTTATGGTGGCGCCAACACCGGGATCGGTGGCGTCATTCGCGATCCCATGGGAACGGGGCTGGGAGCCAAACCGATCTGCAATACCGACGTCTTCTGTTTCGCCCCGCCCGACATTTCCCACGATGAACTTCCCCCCGGGGTGCTTCACCCACGTCGGGTGATGAAAGGTGTCGTGGCGGGCGTCCGCGATTATGGAAACCGGATGGGGATCCCCACCGTCAACGGGGCGGTCTATTTCGACCGACGCTATTTGGGCAATCCGCTCGTTTATTGCGGTAATGTGGGACTCCTTCCCCGTGACAAGGCTCACAAGGCGGCCCAGCCAGGCGATTTGATTGTGCTTGTCGGCGGCCGGACAGGGCGGGACGGTATCCACGGTGCCACGTTCAGCTCCGCCGAATTGACCACCGAAAGTGAGACTCTCTCCGGCGGCGCCGTCCAAATCGGGAATGCGATTACGGAAAAAATGCTCCTCGACGTCCTGCTTGTGGCCCGCGATCGCGGTCTCTACCACGCCGTGACGGACTGTGGTGCCGGGGGGCTTTCTTCAGCGGTGGGAGAAATGGGACGTGCCATCGGAGCGGAGGTGGACCTGGACCGCGTGCCCCTCAAGTACGAAGGGCTTTCCTACGCGGAAATCTGGATTTCTGAAGCTCAGGAGCGCATGGTCCTGGCTGTCCCGGAGGAGAAATGGCGGGAACTCCACGAGCTTTTCGCGTCCGAGGGTGTCGAAGCCACGGCCATCGGGCGTTTCGTTCCCACCGGACGCCTGGTCCTCCGTTATCAGGGCCATCAGGTCGCCGACTTAAGCATGGAATTCCTTCACAAGGGACGGCCGGCCGTGGTCCGCGAGGCCGTCTATGAACCGGCCCCGACTGCCCCCATGGTGCTGCCGCCGGAAAACGAGGTCAATTGGACGGCCGATCTGGCGGCGATCCTCGGCTCTCTCAACGTGTGCAGCAAAGAGTGGATCATCCGTCAGTACGATCACGAAGTCCAGGGGGGCAGCGCTGTCAAGCCGCTGGTGGGACGCTGGAACGACGGACCGTCCGACGCTGCTGTCCTTCGGCCTGTTCTCAGTTCTTATCGTGGCCTGGTGATCGCCTGCGGAATGAATCCCAAATATGGCGACTACGATACTTACTGGATGGCAGCCGCCGCCATCGACGAAGCGGTGCGGAACTGCGTGGCCGTCGGCGCCGATCCCAGTCGCATTGCCATCCTCGATAATTTCTGCTGGGGAAACACCGATCGGCCGGAGGTGCTGGGCTCACTGGTTCGGGCAGCGCTGGCCTGCCACGATGTGGCAGTGGCACTGGGAACGCCCTTCATCAGCGGGAAGGACAGCCTCAACAACGAGTTCCGTCTCAGTGAAACCGAAACGATCACGATTCCACCGTCGCTCCTGATCAGCGCGCTCGGTCAGGTGGACGACGTGCGCCGCTGTGTCACCATGGATCTCAAACAGCCCGGCAACGCCATCTACATTGTGGGAATGACGGTTGATGAACTGGGGGGTTCGCACTGGGCGGAGATTCACGGACTGTCCGGCGGCACCGTCCCGCGGTGGAACGGAGAACAAGCACGACGGATATTTGACGCTATGCATCGGGCAATCATGTCGGGCTGCGTTCGGGCATGCCACGATCTGAGTGAAGGCGGCCTCGCTGTCGCCATCGCCGAGATGGCCTTCGCCGGCGAATTCGGGGCGGAAATCGACCTGGACGCTGTTCCCTGCGCAAGTTCCGACCTCGGACCCGTTGTTCGGTTGTTCAGCGAATCGAATTCGCGGTTCCTTTGCGAGGTTTCTGTGGAGCGGGCCTCCGCATTTGAAGGCTTATTTGCGGGCCTGCCCGTAGCACGACTGGGTATGGTGGTGGAAAAACCCCACCTGGTTGTAAGGTGGAAAGGCAAGACGTTGATCGATGCGGCCATTGAAAACCTGAAACGCGCCTGGAAACAACCGCTGGCCTGGTGACCTTCGCATGCTGGGGCCTGGAAGAGAGCGCGGACCAAACCACCCCCT
>NZ_JACIYL010000247.1 GCF_014359955.1 Thermogutta sp.
CGTTGCGCTCGATCCCCGGCGAGCCGACGGCTACACCTTGCTGGCGGCAATTCAGGCGGCTCAGGGCCATCCCGATGAGGGCATGGCCACTCTTCAGAACGCCCTGAAAAAGGTGAGCGACAGGGCAACCGTACTGGCCAGCCTGGCAGAGATGAGCCTCAATCAGGGAGACGAAAAAACCGCTGAAAATGCCATCGAAGAGCTGAGTCAAACTCGGTATCCACTTTCGCGGCTGGAATGGTTGAGAGCCCGACTGCTCCTGGCCCGGGGGCAATGGTTTGAGGCCGCACGCAAATTGGAAGTCATCCGACCGGATTTGACCAATGTCCCTGACCTGCTCAAACAGGTCGATTTTTACCTGGGGCTGTGTTATGCGCAGATGGGCAACATGGACCAGAGTCTGGCATCGTATTCCAAGGCGGCCACGGAGGATCCCCTTTGGCCCCAGGCTCGGCTTGGGCGAGCGGCAGCGTTTCTCGAGCTGGGCCGCGTGGACGACGCAATAGAAGAGTATCGTGCTCTGGTCCGGATGGGAAAGGCAACACCCGCTGTTATTCTCGATCTTTGCCGATTGCTCATCCTCAACAACCTGGGCCAACCACGGACACAGCGAAACTGGCAGGAGGTCACGCAGCTTCTGAGCGCATTGGAGAAGGACGCTCAATTTCGGCCTCAGGCCGCAGTTCTGCGAGCGGAAATCGCCGTGGCCGATAATCAGCTGCAACAAGCCGAAACGATCCTTGAGCAGGCTCAAAATGAAGATCCGGATCGCGTGGAAGTGGGCCTGGCCAGGGTGGCACTCGCCCAGCATCTGGGGCAGTTCGCAGAAGCCGAAAAATTACTGCAAGAACTAACCGCAAAATTCGGAGAATCGGCCGAGATCCTGGTCAGCCGTGCTCGGCTTGCTGCCCGCCGGGGCGAGGAGCAAGCCAAACAAGTTTTTCGCGAAATCGCCAAAGCTGCTGAGAAACTGTCAGACGAAGATCGGCAGCGAGTTTTGAGTGTCCTGGTGGGCTATTCCATTCAGTTCTCCGATTTCGATGCCGCTCGACAGTGGTGCGCTGAGTTGAGCCGTCTGGCGCCGAACAATCTGAAAGTGCGGCTGCTCCTTTTCGACCTGGCCATCCGGGCCCAGGATGTGGCCAGCTTGAAGCCTGTTCTCGACGAGATTGCGCGGATCGAAGGTCGCGGGCCTATCTGGCATTACGGGGAAGCCGTCCGACTGTTTCTCGAGTCCAAGGGTGAAAACCGCGATCAACTCCGCCAGGCCCTGGACCATCTGTCAAGGGCGGGTGTGCTCCGGCCCAACTGGATGCGGGTGCCTGCCCTCCAGGGACAAATCTACGACCTGCTCGGAGATACGAGCGCAGCCATCAATGCGTACAGCCGTGCTATCAGTTTGGGAGATCGCAGCATTCTGACGGCGCGACGACTCGTGCAGTTACTGTATGGCGAGCAGCGTTTCCTCGAGGCGGATAAAATCATCCGCACCCTGGAAGAACAGCAGGCGCCTTTCTCGTCGGATCTGGAAAGACTCGCCTCGACGGTCTCCCTGCGGTTGGAAGACTACGAACGGGCGCTCGAGCTGGCCAGACGCGCAGCGTCCACGTCCCAGGATTACCGCGATCACGTGTGGTACGCCACAGTTCAGGCCGTCCTCGGACTGCGTTATCGAGCGGAAGGTCGTACCTCTGAGGCAGACGCGGCCCTTGCGGAAGCTGAGAAAGAATTTCGCAGAGGGGTCGAGCTGGCTCCCGAATCAACTGATGCCTGGGTCGCGCTGGTACAGTTCTATGCGCGGATCGGGGATCAGACCAAGGCGAAGGAAACTGTCGATGAAGCCCGGCAGAAGATCAAAGGCGGGATTGCCCCGCTTGCGATGGCACAGGTTTTTGAAGTGCTTGGCCAGCTCGACGAAGCCGAAAAGCAGTACCAGGAGGCCCTCGCGAGTTCGCCCGACAACCCGGCGATCATCCGGCAGGTGGCTGAATTCTACCTCCGCACCGGCCGTGCTGACTCTGCCCGCGCCCAGTTGGAAAGAATCACAACCGGACAGGTTCAGGCACCTGAGACGGATGTCGTGTGGGGACGGCGGAGTATGGCCCTTCTCCTTGCCGCACAGGGAGGATACGAGAACCTTCAGAAAGGATTGGAACTTATTCGGCAAAATCGTGTGGCCGGTCAGCAGCCCTCGATTCAGGACCTTCGTGCGGAGGCCCTCCTGCTCAGTGCCCATCCCCAGCGGAAAAAGCGGATCGAGGGGCGCGAACTGCTGGAAAAGGTCGTCAACGAATACAGCGGAGCCACGCCGGAAGATCGATTTATACTGGCACAGCTCTACATGGCCGACGGGGATATTTCCAACGCCGCCCGGCATATGCGAACACTCCTCGCTTCCCACGGGAATGAACCCCGGTACGTGCGCCGCTACGTGACCTTCCTTCTCGATCAGTCGCAAACGGCGGAGGCCGAAGTCTGGCTTGGCCAGCTCGAAAAGCTGGTTCCCAACGACATGTCGGTCGTGGCACTCCGTGCCCGATTGTGGACGATGCAGGGACGTTATGACGATGCGCTCAAGTTGCTCGAAGACTTTGCCAACCAGACGGACGAAAAATCGCCGGGAAAACCCTCTGATGCGCCTTCTCCCCAACAGCAAAGCGAAAAAAAGGTTGCAGCCGGCACCCCTTCCGGGGAAGCTGGTTCCCAAACCCTCTCCGAAGAGGAACGGCTCCAGCAGGTTCGCTGGGCTTTGGCAGGAGACACGGCGGAATATCTTGCGGGTTATCTGACCCGCAACGGCAAGCCTGAGGAAGCCAAGCGCTTTGTGGCCGCGGCCGAAGCAATCTATCGCCGATTCGTCGATAAGAATCCCGAGGCGGCCGTCCTCCTGGCTGCTTTTCTTGCCCGCCATGACCGCGTTGCTGAATCGCTCGATCTGCTGGAGAAGAACTGGCAGAGCGCTGATTTGGCGCTCGTTCGGGTGGCCACCACGGTCATCATGGGGCGTGTGTACCAGGACCGAGCGGCTGCAGACCGCGTGGAAAAAATCGTGCTCGCCGCCCTGCAAAAACACGACCGCCCGCTCTCTCTGCTTCTCCTCCTGGGCGACTTTTACGGACTCCAGGAGCGAATTCGAGAGAGTGAGCAAGCATACCGCGAAGTCCTTAAGCGTGATCCCAAGAACATCGTCGCCCTCAATAATCTCGCCGCTGTTTTGGCGCTTCAAAAGACGAATGTGGACGAGGCCGAAAAGCTCATCAAAACAGCCATCAACATCGCGGGTCCGGTTGCCAATCTACTTGACACCTACGCGATGGTTTTGATGGCACAGGGCAAACCGCAGCAGGCGGCCGCCGTCCTTCAGGAAGCGCTGGACGACCAGCCTTCAGGGATTCTCTATTTCCATGCCGCGCAGGCACTGGCCCAGCTCGGAAAAAACAAAGAGGCAGCGGAGGCTTTTCAGGCAGGTGTCAAATTGGGACTCAAAAAAGAATCTCTCCATCCTCTGGAACGATCCCACTTTGATGAGCTGGCACGAAAGCTCGGGCCGCTGGTGGCCGCCTCGTGAGTGGTGCCCCGTGGAGAGCTACTGTCTCATTTGCATGACATAACTTGCTTTTTTCTCCGGTCGAATTTGCGCAACGCGAATTGCTTACCTATTTCGCGCAACCACCGCAGGACCGCCTCGTCCCGGCTGAATGAAAGACGGTCGAAGAGAATGGTCGATAAGTGTCATATCACGGCTTCCAATCAATCGGGGTCGGAACCTCGGTTTCTGCACAACCTGCCCTACAGCATCAGGATCAGCATCCCATGATTGCGCCGCGTCAACCTTTCCAGGATTTGCCGCAAATTCCCGAGCAAGTTCGACAGTTTGTTTATCAGACCCTGTGTGAGACCAATCAACTGGAGCCAGGGGTTTTCCCCATGCAGGAGAGCTACTTTTTTCGCAAAGGGGCTCCCTGTGCAACCCTCTTTTGTGTGTATGGCCCGCGACTTATGAAAGTCATGGCCATTTGGGACCTCGAGAAGCAGGACGTTCTATTCTACAACGCAGCAGGACAGCGCTACCTGGTAGCGCGCGCCCCGACCGCGTCACAGTCTTCTCCCGAACTTTCCGAAAACACAACGCATTCGTGAGCCTTATCCCAGCCTTCCCAAGCTGATCAGTCTGACAAGAAAAGACAAACCCGCCGAGCAGCGTCTGTCCTGTCGGTTCGAGATCGAGACCAGGGACAGAGTAGGACTCGGCGGGCTCTCGGGCAGCTCGCGAAAAAAGACAATACTCAGTCGCGCGGCTCCACTGCGCCGGTCAGGCCGCTGTAGTCGCTCCGATCCAGCGGATGCCAGAGCGGAAGGCCTTTCCGGACGCGCTCCGCCAGCACTTCCAGCTTAGCCCGAGAACCCGCGGGAGCATCGGTGGGAACGAATTCGTCGGTGGGAACAGGATCGAAATCCTCATCGTGACCGAATTCGCTGATGGCATCGAAAACGTTTCGCATGGGACACCTCTCTTTCTAGGTTCACTCCAAGGAACCACCAAACAAACACCCGAAACCAACACAACCGACTTGGCTACGAAAAACGGATGGCCGATCGAGCCATCGCCCCACAGTTCAATTGGCCTGCCACCTTTTCGGGATGGTCCCCACACCGGGTTTTTTCACGAAGGCTTTTTGCGAGCCCCACAACGCCATGTGATCGACGTCGGTAAAGCAGACCTTACTTTGACAAAAACAGTCTGCCTGCCGAGTCACGGAAATAAAGGGTTGTTCGCCTGTGCGGAGCTGCCTTGCGCCGAAGGAACTACAGACAAGGCGGATAACTACGGTAGGATGATTTCGAAACTCGCCGCCTTGGCAAGCCCGATTGGGCGACCCAAACCGATCACAGGCCAACTGGGCTCAAAAGGGGCGAAGGTACAACCCACCCCCACCCCGTGTCAGCTCATTGTATAGAATATCGGCGAGGTCTGTCAATACCCTGAGCGCCGGTCCTTTTCGACCTCGCGCTTTTCAGTATGCCCAAAAGCAGCTCCCGTGGCAAGCCCCGGGTCCGAAAATTGCGGAGTTCGGACACAAGCCAGGGCGACTCCGGCCATCACAGGCCTTCTCCCGAATGCCCCAGGACAATTTCCACGCACTCCCGGCATCAATCGCCGGCGGGGTCTGCCGATCGGGAAAATGTGCATTAGATGGGCAATGATGAAGATTTTTTGTGGAAAGCGAATGCTTCTTAGGTGTCCGCCAAGCTCGCATGCCGCAGACAGCGAAATACGAACCAGGTTATTCTTAATCTGGTACCTCGCCTTCAAGGTTTATCTTGACCCCTGATATCAGGGAGAGTATCGACTGTCTGTTGTGATGATGTGCGGGACCTGGCCGACACCTGTCCGCCCCTGGGTGTGGCTGAGGGCCGCTTTCCAGTTCCGCGACCCACCGGGCCAGGTCGGTGA
>NZ_JACIYL010000248.1 GCF_014359955.1 Thermogutta sp.
CGTGCGGGAACTCGATGTTGCCGTAAATGTTGATCCGCGTGCCGTCCAGGGTCTCCGCCGGGAGATCCCGAAGCTTTTCCAGCTCCGTTGTGAACACGCGGATGGCACGCACTTCCTCCTCGTACTCACGGAGAGTGGATTCATCCGGGCGAATGATGACGATCCCGCGATCGCCATCGACGATCACGATATCACCGCCGGAGACCTCGGTGAGAAACGGTCCCGTTCCGACCACCGCCGGAATCCCCATGCCCTGGGCCACGATGGCCGTGTGGCTGGTCGGTCCACCAAGCTCCGTGGCAAAACCGCGGACCATCTTTCGGTCCAAATTGGCCACTTCGCTGGGCGTCAGATTCCTGGCCAGAACGACCGCCGGAGACGTCAGATGATAGAGACTGCGATGGGGCTGTCCAAGAAGGGCCCGCAACAGATGCCGCTCGATGTCCAGAACGTCATAGGCCCGATCGGCGATCACCGGATTGGGCAACCGCCGGAACATCTCGGCGAATTGCCGCAACACAAAACTGACAGCTTTTTCTGATGAATACTGGCGGTTGCGGATGAGCGACTCGACGTCCTCGCGAATCTTGGGATCCTCGAGGATTTCCAGATGGGCCTGAAAGATCGCACCCGATTTGGGACCGAGTTCCCGGGTGACCAGATCCCGATTGTTTTCAATTTCCCGGGCAGCCACCTGAAGGGCTTCTCGAAACCGTGCCACCTCCTGCTCGACTGCGTCTGCCTCGACGTACTCCCGGGGGATACTGAAGCTGTCCTGCCCGATCACCACCGCCTTGCCGATGGCTATCCCCGGAGATACCGCTATTCCCTGCAAACGCATCATGGTTCCGTCTCTGGGTTGTCGGTTGGGGCTGGCTTCATGGCACTGCTCTGATCACCTCTGGATGACCGTGCTCGGGGGATCCCGTCTCATCCCGGAAAAGTCTGCTGCGAATCAGGTGCGAAATCATCCTCCCAAAACTTGCATTCGACGAGCCGCTCGAGGGCATCCAGAACCTGTTGAGCCTCTTCGCCTTCCGCTTCGATGATCAATGATTCTCCCTGCATGGCCCCCAGACTGAGCATCTCAATGACGCTGGTGGCATCAGCCCGAGGGGCCCCGTTGAGCGAAGCCGACGGATCCTCCGCTTTGATCAACGTGACACGAGAGCGGTGCTTGAGCACCGTATCGCGGACGAGACTGGCCGCTCGGGCATGCAGCCCGGCACGGTTTCGAATCGTCACACGTCGCCGCAAAGGACCTGTTTGCTCGCTCATTCTGGACAACTCACCCACGTTCATGAACTTGTCGAACCACTCAACTTCGGTACTGCCCCAGGCTGATTCCACTCGCCCTCCGACCCTCCGCGTATCCGCCAGTCCCAAGAGCATCGCTTCAAGTTGGAATGAGGTTGGCGGGGCTTCCCCACACTGCTAAGCCCAAAAGACGGCGAGAAACGCCTTCCGTCACGCAAGCCACAAAACCGTCCTGTGCTGAAACTTCCCGCCTGACGCTGAACTCCTCAGTGGCTGGCGTATTTCCCTGCGTCCGCCTCCTCCAAAAGCACCCACACATCGTCCGGGGTTTTGGCCTGTTTGAGAAATCGGGCAAACGTCGGGTTGTGGAGCTGTCGAGTGATGTATTCGAGGGCCCGGAGGTGATCGCCCGGCAGGTCGGTCGGCGACACCAGGAGAAACAAGGCGTGTACTTTCTCGCCGTCAAGTGCGTCAAAATCCACGCCCTCCGGGCTGATGCCGACGGTGGCTACCAGTTTGTCCACACTGGGATGCTTTGTGTGCGGAACTGCGACCCCCATGCCGATTCCCGTGGTCCCCAACTCTTCCCGTTTGATCAATGCCCGCACGATGTCGTCCAGGTGTTCTCGGCTCAAGGCTCCTGCATCGCACAGTGCCTCGCAAAGCCGACGGATGATCTCTTCCTTTGAGGCATCAGGATCGAGATCCGTGACAATCGCTTCCCGCACGACAAAGTCGCTGAATTTCATCTGATTCAGTCCCTCGTTGACAGAAAACCAATTAGACACGCCGCCTCTTCCAACGCTCTTCCCGGGGCGTGTCTCTCTCACATCAACCGACTGTGTTCTGTTTTTTCACTATCGCCCGGAGCTTGCCTCGCTTTCGGCCCCGCTCACCCTACCCCGGCCCCCGGCTCTGATATTAAGTCCTACGGCGAATCGCTCTGTTTGGTCGCCCGATCCCGTGCCCGCTCAACCCGGGTCAGCTTGGCAGAGTTCCGGTCTCGTCGTTCGAGACTCCGCAATCTGGAGGCGCGGACCAACCCCCGATGATTCTGCCCCAATCCCCCAATTGCAACACAGGCGACGCCACGCTTGGTCCGCACCACTCCCCCACCGCCGACGGGCAACCGCACACTTAGATTCTAGCTCCAAGAACAATTCAATTTACCCGGCGAAACCACCCTCGCCAATAGAACACCCCCAATTATGAGGGCATTGATTCACCCGCGAGTGATGCCACTTAGCTTGCGGCCGCCAAAATAGCCTTATCATGATTGAGTTTCTGACGTTTTTCTGGCCGACTGCCCTTCGGATTCGGTACCAGTGGCTCGAACTGTTCCGTTCGCTATCGACCGAGGTGGAGTGGGCTCCGCCTTTCCCTTTTCCACCATTTCCTGAGATCACTCTTTTCACAGCCCAGTATCCGGGCGGTCGCTTTCCGTTGTAAGATTTTGATTGAAGCCCGCCTTTTACCAAACATGAGCCACTTTTGTGAGGAACGACACCATGAGTCACGAAGACAACCATCCTTTGCCCGAGAGTCAGGCTCACTCCCCCATGCCGCAGGTCGATGTGGAGCAATTCTTGCCGAAGAGACGAAAGCCGGGGCCTCTCGATCCCTTCTGGAAGGCCGTCTGGCGCGGCGCTGCCACAGTGTTGCCACCCCTTTTGACGGTGGTCATCATCATTTGGGTGGCAGCCACCGTTGATGCCTATATCTTTGCTCCTCTTAAGAAGGGTATCCAGAATGCGATTTTTATGGCAACGGCGGACATTCGCCCAGCCCAAAGTCTGCCCGCCTCGGTGAAAAGTGGTGCCCAGGAAGTTGTTGTGGGCGGAAAAACATTCGTCCGCATGCGGGGCGGAAAGTACATTCCGAAGGAAGTCGTTGAGTACCTCAGGGAACAGTTGAGTGAAGAGGAAATCCCCTCTCAGGCGGCGGAGGCCTACCAGCTTTACATCGAGCTACGGTACCTCAAACCGCATCTTGTGCTGCCGTTCCTCATCGCGCTTCTCATTCTGGTGCTCTATCTTTTGGGAAAATTTGTCACCGCCCGAATGGGGCGCCTGGTTTGGTCCCAGTTTGAGGCTTTGTTTGTCAGCCTGCCATTTGTGAGGAGCGTGTACGGCGCTGTCAAACAGGTAAGTGACTTTCTGCTGGCCCAGCGGTCGATGGAGTTCAGCCGCGTGGTGGCGGTGGAATGGCCCCGTCGGGGAATGTGGTCGATCGGGCTGGTCACGAGCGAAAGTTTCGATCAACTTCGTAAAAAAACCGGACGAGTGATCCTGTCCGTATTTATCCCCACCTCGCCGGCGCCTATGACCGGGTTCACCGTCAATGTTCCCGAAGAGGACACGGTGGACCTGGGGATTTCGATCGACCAGGCCATTCAGTTCATCGTCAGTTGCGGCGTCGTTGTTCCGCCTCCGTCGTCTCAGCCTGTTGATCTTGTGACGACAAGCACGTCGCACGATGAGTGACTGTCATGCACGTCCCGATGGCGCTATGACCAGTCGTTATTTCGTTCACCACTTTCCGTAACTTTCGGCGTTATTTTCACTCGAAAGCACCCTCAAGACGATGACCCCTAGACGCCTGCGAATTGGCACACGCGGCAGCCAACTGGCCCGATGGCAAGCCGAATGGGTTCGCCAGCAGCTCCAGCAGCTTGGGATCGAGGCCGAGCTGGTGCTGATCACGACCAGTGGAGACCGCCACCAGCAGTGGTCGGTAGAGGCGCTGGGAACAACCGGCGTATTTACCAAGGAAATCCAACAGGCCCTGCTGGCACGAGAGGTCGATCTGGCCGTCCACAGTCTGAAGGATCTGCCGACCCGGCCGGTGCCCGGCCTTACCATTGCCGCGATTCCCTCCCGCGGGCCGGTGGCCGACATGCTCATCACCCGTCATGGCGGCGGCCTCATGGAACTGCCTTCTGGCGCCACGGTGGGGACGGGCAGCAGGCGGCGAGCCGCGCAGCTTCTCTTTCATCGTCCGGACCTGAGGATTGTACCTCTCCGTGGAAACCTGGACACTCGTCTTCGCAGACTCCAGGAAGGGGACTTCGACGGTATCGTCGTGGCAGCAGCAGGACTGGCTCGGCTGGGCCGGTTGGCCGAGGCCACTCAAAACCTCACGCCCGATTATCTTCTGCCGGCGCCGGGACAGGGGGCCCTCGCCATCGAGGCTGCCGAATCAGCTCCCGATGTTCTCGAAATTCTGTCGCAACTCAATGATCCGCGCACTGCGGCCGAGGTGGCCGCCGAAAGAACGGTCCTGGCCAGCCTGGCCGCCGGATGTCTCGCTCCTGTGGCGGCCTGGGCCCGTTTCGTTCAGGGGCAACTCATCCTGACAGCGCGGGTGCTTTCCCCGGACGGAGCCGAGAAGCTGGAGGTCACGTGTTCGGGAGAGCTATCCCGCCCCAAAAGACTCGGCGAGAAGGTGGGGGAACTGCTGAAGGCTCAGGGGGCCGACCGCCTCGTCAGCATGGCTCGAACGCCCTCGGAAAAAGCCGCCTCAGAAGATTAAACGGGAGGGGCAATTCATGAATGGCCCCTACCACGTCGGAGGGACCCGCTTGTCGGGTCCGTTTTCCCGGAGGGACCTGCTTGTCAGGTCCGCCGTACAACATTCGATGGTCCATTCCCTTTCACCGGGCACGACAAGCGTGCCCCTCCGATTTAAAAACCGCTCGCGATCTCTTACCCGATTCTCACCGCAGATCAGGATGTCGGGGCGAAACAGCTTTCGCGGCTCCACGTTTCTCAATTTCACCTCAGGTCGCGGTCGCGGATCCCTGCGAATCCTGCCGACGGACCGGCAAATTCTGCGCATGTGTTAGGGTTTGGCTTCTTCTCTGGATTGCTCCTGGCCGTTGAGCAAATCGCATAACATGTTAACTGATCGTAAGTTACGATGACATTCTTGCTCAGCGTGGCTTCTTTTTCAGACCGGGCACAGAGTTTGCTCTCACCCGTCTGCCCACGGAACGAGGCCAAAGGTAACAGCAGAAGTTGCGAGTGTGGCCGAAAGGATTCAGGCAACTCCGATGATTTACGGAATCTATCTCTCCGCCGAAGGTGCCCACGCCCAGGATTATCGGCTCAATGTCATCACGAACAACCTCGCCAACGTGGACACCATCGGATTCAAACGCCAACTGGCCATCTGCCAGGCCCGGTATTCG
>NZ_JACIYL010000249.1 GCF_014359955.1 Thermogutta sp.
GAACCGATCGACAAATTCGGTAAACATGAATTCGCCGTCAAGAAGGGCATCAAAATTCTCGTTGACTTCTTCGGTAAGCTGATGAAGAAATTCCGTCTGCACACGGGCGAGGGCTTCAGCGGCTTCGCGGCATTTTCGGGCAAGGTGCGGATTGGCCTGTCGCCACTGCCCAAGTTCAATCGCCCGCTGTCGCTGGGTATTCTGCACGTGATTGACGAGGTCTTCGAGCAATTTGGTTTGCCGCTGCTCGATCGCCAGCAACTGACGCAGGAGCATGGCTACTTCGGCGAGGCTCCCCGCAGGAGGAGGTGATGGCGGAGGAGCAGCTTGGGATACGTCGATCTGGGTAAAAAGTGGCGGCCGCATGGGTCGGTTCTCGCTCATGGTCGCTATACCTCCTTCATTTAACAGATCAGTATAACCAGAACCGACCGAAAAAGTCGAGTGTCGGGCGCGAGACTTGAGAAAAAGTTTTTCTCGTCCCCTTGAAAAAAGATTTCCGCGCCCGTAAAACCCGCAAACTCTCTGCCGCAAGAACATTCGATGGAAGCGTAAAGTTCCGCGCCAGCCATATCCGATGACCACGAAGCACACGGGAGATTTGCCGGTTCTCCCGTTTGAACTGGCTCAGCAAAAGAGTTGGCAAACCCCGAGTTGGCAGCAGCGAGGGCTTATGAAACAGCAAGACAATGTGGGGACCAGGTTGTCCCTGCGGTTAGGCTTTTTCACCGCCATTCCCCTGGCGGACGGCGGCTATGTGGGGGGATACCTGATCCTCAATGGGGTAGGGCGCCCTATTGAATTCCACTGCACCACACCTGTTCGACCCACCCGAGCCCAGGAAATCCTTTATGGTCCGACCCTCAAGCCGTACCTTCTTGGGGAACAGATGGCGCCGGCCCTGATCGCCAAAGCCAAATCGCCCGCCGAAATTATTTTGGTCACCGAGTGGGAAGCCCTGACTCTCTGCCAGGTGGTGGAACAGCCAGTGGCACTCGTCCTTTCACCCGAAACGAGCGCAGCGGTCGAGCCTGGTTCGGCACAGAGCGCCGCTTCGGCAACCTGGACTCACTCGGTCAATGGGCCCAGATCCGCAGGCGCAGCGCTTCTTGAATGCGGGGCCCTTCCCGCCTGTCGCACCCTGCAGATGGGGCGGAACACCCTCCTTGTGCCCGAGTGGCCGGTCGAGCGAGTAACTCGCGTGCAGGAATATCTTTCCCCATGGGCTGAAGCGTTCGATCTCCTGGAACCGTTCGGAAGGATTCGCGCGGCCCTCGAGGAAGCCCTTCGACGGGGGTGATTTCCCATGCTCTTCCGTATTCTGTGGCGACGCCGAAGCAACTCCCACGCCGAACACCCACCCTTTGAGGCAACCAACGAGGAGAACTCTCCCAAAACGATGGCGGAATGTGAACTTCCCACCCCACGGACGCTGACAGCGCCGGCTGGTCAATCCGCACCCCTGGACACCTACGAACCGTTCACGCTCAGTTTCCGGATTGACTCTTATGTGACGGGCTGGAATCGCGGACTGGAACGCGGGCTGCCCGTGGAAACGCAAAAGTGGGAACTGGCCGGCCCCGCCTTCCGCGTTCTTGCCCTCAATCCGGGGGCCAGCAAAATCGAAGTCAAGAGTTTTTTCTTCTTTTCCGGTGACGATGCCCCAAGCTCGGAGGGTGCGCCGGCCAACGATAACGCGGCATCCGGCCCGGCAATCGAAAGTGGCACAGCAGGTCCGGCCAATGCCCCGGGCTCCGCGAGGCACTGCGCGACGATAAATCGCCCAGGGGCGGGACACGGCGTCAGATGCGATGCGGCGGTCCTCCTCGAGCGATTGGCGGCGGGTGCCGGTCACCGCATCCACCCGCCTGAAGATGTCATCAAGCTGGAAGACAGACTCCACTATTTGCTCCAGCCCCCTTTGGAGTTCATTCTTGCGCAACGCCAGCTTGAATTTCCCCACACACCATTTCCCTATCAGTTGGAAGGGGTCGCCTTTTTGTTTCCTCGACATGCGGCGATTCTCGCCGACGAAATGGGGCTGGGTAAAACGATGCAGGCCATCACCGCCATTCGACTGCTGCTTCGGTGCGGGGAAGTTCGCCGGGTCCTGCTGGTGTGCCCTAAACCTCTGGTCAGCAACTGGCGACGGGAATTCGAGCTTTGGGCTCCCGAAATACCGGTCATGGTGATTGAGGGCGAGCCACAGCGCCGCCGCTGGCAGTGGGAGTTGACCACCGTCCCCGTCAAAATCGCCAATTACGAACTGTTACCTCGGGACCAAGAATTTTTCACCGCAAAAGACGAAAGCGGCGAGCCGAAGGTGAGTTTTGACCTTGTCGTCCTTGACGAGTCCCAGCGGATCAAAAATCGCAGCGGCGCCACCAGCCAGGCGGTCCGAGCGATTTCCCGCAAACGAAGCTGGGCCCTCACAGGCACGCCGGTCGAAAACAGCACCGATGATCTGGTGGGGATTTTCGAGTTTCTTTCTCCTGGATTCCTCACGCCTGATATGAAACCTCATCGATTGGGCACAACCATCGCCGATTTCGTGCTGCGGCGAACGAAGGACCAGGTGCTGACCGACCTGCCGCCCAAACTGTTCCGCGATGCCGAAATCGAACTGACTCCCGAACAGTGGAAAACCTACGAGATGGCGGAAAAAGAGGGCGTCCTGCGGCTATCCGAACTGGGCGCGGAAATCACGATTCAGCACGTCTTCGAGCTTGTCATCCGACTCAAGCAAATCTGCAATTTCGACCCCGTGACCGGGGCCAGCGCGAAGATGGAGCGGCTGGAAGCCGATCTGGAAGAACTTGCCGACAGCGGCCGGAAAGCCATCATCTTCAGCCAGTGGGTGGCAACGCTGGAAGAAATCGGCCGGCGGCTGCCGCAGTATCGCCCCCTGTACTTCCACGGTCGCATTCCCCCGCAACATCGGGAGGAGGTGATTCGCCGTTTTCGCGAGGATCCCCAGCACCGGATCCTGTTGATGAGTTACGGAGCCGGGAGCGTGGGACTCAATTTGCAATTCGTCAACTACGTGTTTCTCTTCGATCGATGGTGGAACCCCGCAGTGGAGGATCAGGCAATCAATCGCGCACACCGTATTGGGGCCGCAGGGCCGGTCATCGTCACCCGATTCCTGGCTGTGGACACCATCGAGCAGCGGATTAATACCATCCTCGAGCAAAAACGGGCGCTGTTCGAGACTATCTTTTCCGCCACCGCCCCCAAAAGGCTGGCACTCACCCAGGAAGAAATTTTTTCGCTCTTTAATTTACAGGCCCCGCAAACGGCCAAGGCGGCCTGACCACCCTTCTCGGCCATGTTTTTCCACCATCGCGGGGCAGTTTTCCAGCCGCGGACAAAATTTGCTTGCTCTTGCGTGCGCAGCGGGCCGATTTGGCTATTCGATTTAAGGGAGAGCGAAAACTGCTGTGGGGCGACGGCCACGCAAAATGGTACGTCGATTTGACCGGTCTGGGGGAGGCGAATCGAACGGGCGATGGCCGTCCCCCGAGCAGTTTGCTTAAACCGAATACCTGGACCGCGCACAACCCCCGCTTCCCGTTTGGAAAGAGTGGGCGAGGCGTCTCTTCCTATCGGTTCGCCCACTCTTTCTTTTCTTGTTTCCGAAGTTCCTCTCCTCCTCCTACAAAGACGGCGGTGCAGGAGACAGGAAAAAGCGCCCATTTTTCGGGTCAGTCACACCACACAGGAGCAATTGGTGAATTGGTCTTACCGAAATCCAATCCAAGTGAGCGACGGCTCGTGGAGTGGAGCGGCGATCGCCCCGAAAACGGCACGAACGATGGATCCCAGGGGTGTTGCACGTCTGCCTCAGCCGATGATTTGCCATAAAGTGGCCGCATCCTGCGGATTAACGATCCGCGCCCCCCGTTTAAGTGACGGCATTGCTGGCGCGGGCAGGTGGTCCGTCAGACAGATGACGTCGGCCCTTTGAACAAGACTTGCCGGCGGATTGGCTGCCGGAGGCACGATGAGCACCCGACATTCCGCCGTCGTGTGAAATTTCTTGTGCGATCCGTACACCAGGATTTCAACCTCGGGTCGCTTGTCCGAGCATACCTGTGCCCGTCCGATGAGTCTCAGCAACACGTCTTTTAACGCCCCTGGAAGTCGCTCGCACTCACCGGGTTGCCCGGTGACGACAACATCCAGGTCGAGAACATCCCGTTTCACCAGTCCATTGCGGCACCGCGTCAGTCGCCCGGCCCGATGAAAATACTCGATATTCACCCCGTGCCGGATTTTGTCGGGCGCAGTCGCCACCCGGGGATGCCAGAGATGGAACGTCCAGGTGCGATTTCTTAAGGACACAACCCGGACCCCTGCTCTGTGGAGTCGGAGGCCCAAATCGTCGTCTTCGCAACCCCAGCCACGGTGATTCTCGTCAAATCCATTAATCCGCTCGAAGTCCTCTCGCCATAAAGCAAGGTTTCCGCTGAGCACCCGGGGCTTGGTCGGGTGGCGGAGAAAATGATAGAAAACCGCCTTCAGATGTGCCCGCCGCAGCCGCGAGATTTCCCGCCGTGGCACCCACCGGGTAAAAACCCCGGATTGGACGGCCTCTTCTGTAAACGCCTGCGTCATCTGCTGATCGAGGCGGAGGCAGTCCGTGGTCATTGCCCGGCCGGGGTGACGCGCTCGCATGTGGACCGCCAGATGATCCGGTGGAACGACACAATCGCCATCCAGAAACAACACGTACGGCGCTGCCGTTGCAGCAAAACCTTCATTTCTGGCCCTGGCCGGACAGAATCCCTCGTGCGGATGAGTGACAAATTTGACAGCTAGCCCCGTCTCCTGTCGGAATCGCTCGACGACCTGAGGTGTTTCATCCTGGGAACCATCGTCCGCCACCACGATTTCGAACGGGGGCGGCTCCCTTTGAGCCGCCAGCGACAAAAGCACGCGGCGAAGGTGCCGCGGCCGCTCGAACGTCGTGACGACCACGGCCAGTTCGGGTTTGTTCATGGGATTCCGTTCCACACTCTCGAGGCATTCAATGTAACTGGCGCCAACAACGTTTTCGGGCCTTTCGGGCCGGCAGTGGCTAATGTCCCTGAGACGCCATTATGAGCCGACCCGGTAGAACAGGCAATTTCGGTTTGGGCCGGCGTCCGCGCTGCGCAGGCCGACACGACTGTCGCGCCGCGCGACACGTTTTGGGCGAAAAAGCGAGCCCGGCCCATCGTCTTCAAGACCAAAAGCCCTCGCTTTAAGTCACCAATACTTCGTCACTCCTGCGAGGCACCCCTTGTCGCCCGGGAAAGTTGCGAGCATGGCACGTGGCCTGCAATCATCGGGCATTCCCGCGTAAAAGTCCAGCAAAAAAGTCATGCTTGACGATTGTCGTATCAAGGTACTAAAATACCACATGAAACTGAGACTGAGTCTCAAGTCGTTTGT
>NZ_JACIYL010000025.1 GCF_014359955.1 Thermogutta sp.
GGAAGCTTTGGCCAGGTGCCGGAAACTGAAACTGCTGGTCGCCTCTGATTCCAAGATGACCAGCGATGGCGTGGCCGCCCTGGCCAAACAAATGCCGCGAACACAAATAGTGTATAATCTATCACAGAACAGCAACAATTAAATGGATTATTTGTGCCATATCTCGAAACATGCACCCTGAAATCCAGAATTCCATGCGCAAAAAAGCGCAAATCAGTTGCACATTCAAGGCAGCCGTGTTAAATTTGGACGAGTTGGAATTCTTATCGCAAGGGGTGGGCCGGTCTAGTTGGTTTTGGGCTATCGTCATCCTCAATCAGAGGAGGTTTGACTCATGAGGCGCGTATCTGTTGCCAAGATTCCAAAATGGAAAAAAGGGTTCACCCTTGTCGAGCTTCTGGTCGTGATCGCGATCATCGGAATTTTGATCGCGCTCCTTCTGCCTGCGGTACAAGCGGCTCGGGAAGCAGCCCGCCGCAGCCAGTGCACCAATAACCTGAAACAGTTTGCGTTGGCTGTCCATAACTACCACGACGTTTACAAAACGTTCCCGCGACAAAGCTACGTCAGTTTTTTACCCGGTTCCGGGGTCAATCTTGATCCCTGGCGAATTTGGCAGGGTTACAGCGTCCACACGATGATCCTGCCGTTCATCGAACAGCGGGCCATTTATGACCAAATTGACTGGCGAATCCCGGACGGTTGGTACAACCAGCCGGCACAACTGCGCGAGGCTGTCATTCAAACATTCTTGTGCCCCTCTGACATGAAGGCCCCGCAAACGGGGTGGCTCCACGGGCCAGGTTGCAACTACGCGGTGAACTCCGGACCCTGGTTGATCTGGTGGGACCATAGCCAGATGTGCCCGGGCACCTTCCGCCCGAACCTGGAAACCACCATCGCGGAAGTCATCGACGGGACGTCGAATACCATTATGGCGTCGGAGGTCCTCAAAGGCGATGACAACGGCGCCCAATACCTGCCGGGCGAGCCTGTTAGAAACGTAATCCCAAGCTGGTACAATCACGGCGACCCGAACACCTATCTGGCCCCGACGCTGCGGAATCAGCCGGTTCAGCCCTACATTGACAACTTGAACGCCTGGGGTATCCAGTGCCAGGCGAACATCGGTGACCACCTCAGCAACAACGGCTGGAACTGGATGGGAGCCAACTACACCCAGACCGTCTTCAACACCATCGCGCCGCCCAACTGGCAGTATCCAACCTGTATTGCGGAAAACCCGCCGGGCATGGCCTCCGACCGTGACGGTGCTTATCCAGCGCGAAGCTACCATCCTGGTGGCTGCAATCACGCGATGGTGGACGGGTCGGTGCGATTCATTTCCAACACGATCGATCTGCCAACCTACTGGGCGCTGGGCAGCCGGGCCGGTCGTGAGTCGGTCCAGGCCCCGTGATAGCGGTGTTCGGCACTCCGTGATCCCGGTTCATGGAGTGTGCTGAGTCTCAGGCCACACCGTGGCCGGTGAGTGTGATAACTCAGTAGGTGTGCGGCTGAGGCACAGTCACCTGTGCCTCAGCCTGATTTCAGTCGAGACAGGTTTCAAGCACCCGCAGGGAGGAGACCACCGATGCTTCAGCGGACGACCTACGCGATCTTGGTAATGGCGGTTACGGTGTTGGTCATTGGGTGTTCGAAGGCGAAGTCCGTCAAGCCGCCCGAACGCAACCCCAAGGAAGAGTTGATCAAGGTCCTGCAGCCCATTGCCGAGGGCAAGTTGCAGCAGGCGGGCAGCGCGATGGGAGAAGTGATGAATCTCATCGAACAGATCAAGAAGACGGATCCCGCTCTGGGCAACGAACTGGAAGCCGACGGCAAAAAGATTATGAGCACCCAGGATGTCAATTTGGTGAAGACCACCGCCCAGGCCATGCTCCAAAAACTGGGCGCAGGGAGCAGCGGCGGGGCGGCTTCGTCTCAATCCAATCAATAGTGATGAGGCGTCCGTAAGCTGCCTGATGACACATTCGTAAAAACAGCCACGTCGCCCGACTCCCGTCGCGGCGTGGCATTTTTGTTAGACAGTTTCGGATGGCACGGAGATAATGCTCCATCAAAAGAGGCATTTTCATTCCGGTCATTAGCCAAAAAACGGAAGTCAAATAAAGTGAACCAATCACCGAGGGTGGGAATACAACGTAAAGGACGGCTCCGCTATACCGGCTTGCCGCGAACGTTTTCTCAGAGCATATGTTCCGCCGTGGATGATGAGGCTCGCTGACAGAAACTGGCCAGACCGGCCCGACACCGAAGGGACGCCTGAATCACCGGCTGCACCCGAAAAGCCAGCCCGACGGCGATCATTCTGGGTGCGCAAGCGTTTTTGGGCAGCCTGCGCTGCTGTGCTGCTGATCGGCGTTCTCTTCCGGGTGGTGTGGGATTGGACCCATCCGCCCAGCCCGCTGCTTCAGGTTGCAGCGGACGCCGCACCGGAAGTGGCCGAATTGCTTCGCGAGGCCAATCAACTGGCCCAGGATACTGTCGCCATTTTCCCGGACGACCCGTATGCATGGGACGTGATGGGCCAGCTCCTCGGTCGGTTTGGAAAAACCGAAGAAGCAGCGCAATGCTGGGAAAAGGCACTGGAGCTTGATCCGAATTTTGCGGTTGGATATCAGTCCCTCGGCAATCTCGCGCTGGAGCGTGGGGAACTAAAGAAGGCTGCCGAGTATTACCGCAAGGCCTGGGAACTCCAGCGTGATTCCTCGGTCTACCCCGTCCAACTAGCGGAAGTCCTCATCCAGGATGGTCAGTTGGAGGAAGCCCGCCAGGTGCTGACCGAGTGCCTGCGTCGGCACCCGCGCTCCCTTCCGGCTCGGGCACTCCTCGGTCAGATCCTCGTCCCTTTAAAAGATTACTCTGCGGCCTGCGAGCATCTCATGTACGTGATCACTGCCAACCCGGATTACACCAACGCGTATTATCCCCTCTCGACCGCGCTGAGCCGCCTGGGACAGACCGAAGAAGCGCGGAAGTATCTGGCACGATTCCAAGAGCTGAAGCGGCGCGATGAACAGCGACACCGAATGAGTTTGAAAACCGAGACACAGCTTCCCGCCGTCCGTGCTGCACTGGCGCGGGCCTATTTGCTCGTGGCGAAAATCTATATCGCACGCGGCGACGTCGCCACGGGAGAACGTCTCTTGAAACGTGGCCAGGAGCTGAATCCCGACGAAGAAGAAATCCCGCCGCTTTTGGCATGGCTTTATTTTAAAACCGGTCGGGAAAACGAGGCGGTAACGACTCTTCAGAATTACCTCCAGAAACACCAGGGCTCGTTGGAAGCCCAAATGGCGGCAGGCAGGGTGTTTGCCGAATTCAAACGATTTGAAGACGCGGAAGCCGCCTATCGCCGAGCTATTGAAATGACTCCCCTGGAAGCCGGCGGATACGCTGCACTGGCTTCGCTGTACATCACGGCGGGTCGGCGCCCCTTTGATGCGCACGTCCTCGCCCTGAGGGCCGTGGCTCGCGAACCGGCTCCCCAGTTTTTCTTCCTCCTGGCCCTCGCTGCCGAGCGGGACGGAGATACTCCGGCAGCACTCGCCGCTGCCCGGGAGGCCGCCCGCCTGGATCCAACCAACGACCAGTACCAGAGGTTGCTCGAAAGTCTCCGCCGTACACCGTGAAATCACGAACTTCAACACTTATGCTGCCGGCACCTCTGCTCTTGCGATTTTCGCTGATCGGCGCTCTGGTGGCCACCCTGGCATGCAGCGGATGCCGCCGCACGGCAACTACGTCTTCTGAATCCCGTATTCCTCTCATGCGGGACGTCACAAACGAGACCGGCATCACCTTTGTTCACACCGATGGAAGCAGCGGTCGCCGCTACATCATGGAAACAGTGACGTGCGGACTGGCCCTCTTCGATTACAACAACGATGGCCTTCTGGATATCTACTTCGTCAACGGAGCCCCCTTACCGGGCGCGCCACCTCGTGATCCGCCTCCGCGCAATGAACTGTGGCGCAACGATGGCCACTGGCACTTTACCAATGTGACCGACGAGGCACGCGTGGGTGACACGGGTTTTGGAATGGGTGTGACCGTAGGTGATTACGACAATGATGGCTGGCCGGATATATTCGTGAATAACTACGGCCCGAATAAACTTTATCGTAATAACGGCGACGGAACGTTCACCGACGTTACCGACCAGGCTGGTGTGGGCGGTGGCAATCGCATGGGCGCCGGCGCTGCCTTTCTCGACTATGACAACGATGGCGACCTCGACCTCTACGTGGCCAATTACGTCAAATTCACCGAGGAAAGCCATCGCGTCCACTACGTGAAAGGCTATCCCATGTATGCCGGGCCGCGCGATTTCCCGCCCGAACCCGATCAACTCTATCGCAATAACGGCGATGGCACATTCACCGATGTCAGTCTGGAGACCGGCATCGGAACACATGCTGGCTCGGGGATGGGAATGGTATGTTCGGACTACGACAACGACGGTGACACGGACGTGTTCGTCCTCAACGATGTGGCGGGCAATTTTCTCTTCCGTAACGATGGTCACGGACACTTCGAAGAGGTTGGTCTGGAAACGGGCTTCGCTTACAACGGAAGCGGGGATGAACTGGGGAGCATGGGCATCGACTGCGGCGACTACGACAATGATGGCTGGCTCGATTTCTTCATGACCTCGTATCAGGCCGAGCTGCCCGTCCTCTACCGCAACCTGGGAAACGGAACTCTGGAAGATGTCACCATAGTCACCGGGGCCGGGCAGGGATGTCTTCCCTACGTCAACTGGGGAACCGGTTTAATTGACTTTAATAACGATGGCTGGAAAGATTTATTCATTGCCTGCGGACATTTACAAGACAATATCGACCTTTATGACGATACCACAGCCTACGCGGTACGGAATATCCTTCTTCTCAATCGCGGAAACGGCACATTCGAGGATGTAAGCCGTCGTTGCGGCGACGGTCTCGATCCCGTCTACAGCAGTCGCGGTGCGGTGTTCGGTGATCTCGATAATGACGGCGACATCGATATTGTCGTACTGAATTCCCGACAAAAACCGACAATTATTCGCAACGATCAGCGAACCGGAAATCACTGGGTTCAGATCACCCTTCGCGGCACGAAGTCAAATCGGGATGCTGTGGGCGCAAAAATCAAAGTTGTCGCAGGAAATTTCACCCAGGTGGACGAGGTGCACAGCGGCCGCGGCTATCAAAGTTACTGGGGACCGCGGCTCCACTTCGGGCTGGGCCGGGCCACGGAAATTACTCGGATTGAAATTCACTGGCCGTCCGGAAACACGCAGGTGTTTGAACACCTTCCGGTGGATCGGTTCCTGACCTTCACTGAGGGTGAATCCACTTTTGTGAGCAGGACTGTCGATGAGATGCCGCACTGATACTCGGCTCTTTGGCTATGTGGTCCAACAAATACAGAAGTAGATTTCCTTTTTATTCCCTGCTGCTGGCCGGCACGATCCTGTTATCCCAGGCGAGCTGTCGGCGCAATCTCGATTCCTCGGGCACAGGTACTCCCGCCAGCGCTGGCATTCTCCTCAGGGATGTGTCCAAAAGTGTGGGGATTACGTTTCAGCACACTGATGGCAGCAGTGGCGAACACTACATCATCGAACCCATGAGTGCCGGCCTGGCGCTTTTCGACTACGACAATGATGGTTTTATCGATATTTATTTCCTCAATGGGGCGCCGCTTCCCGGTTACAAGGGGCCGCCCAATCCGCGTAACGCTCTGTACAGGAACAACGGTGACTGGACGTTCACCGACGTAACAGACCGGGCGGGTGTCGGGGATACAGGCTATGGGCTTGGGGTAACAGTCGGGGATTTCGACAATGATGGGGATCCCGACCTCTATGTCAACAACTATGGCCCCAATGTTTTTTATCGCAATAATGGCGACGGAACATTTACCGACATCACGGCCCAGACCGGAACCGCCGGGCCGGCCGACTACGTGGGAGCCGGGGCGCTTTTCGTGGATGTTGACCGCGATGGTCTGCTTGATCTCTATGTGGGGAATTATCTCCGCTTCGATCCGAGTATGAATGTCGTGCGGATGATCGACGGTATGCGATCTTATCCGTCACCCCGAGACTATTTACCGATTCCCGATTCCCTTTATCGCAACAATGGCGACGGAAATTTCACTGATATCAGTGAGGCGTCCGGAATCGCCGCCGTTAAAGGGACCGCCATGGGAATGGTGGCCGCCGACATCGATAATGATGGCGACACCGATATCTTCGTCCTCAATGACGTTGCGGAGAACTTCTTATTTATCAATGATGGCACTGGTCATTTCACTGAGTCTGCAATCGAGCGGGGGGTCGCCTATAATGCGTACGGGGAAGAAAACGCCAGTATGGGCGTGGATTGCGGCGACGTCGATCGCGACGGCTGGCTCGATTTCTACATGACTGCCTACGAAGACGAATTGGCCGTTCTTTATCGCAATATCGGCGACGGTTATTTTGAAGATGTCACGCAGCTTACAGGTGCAGGGGAGGGCACGTACGCCCATGTCAACTGGGGCATCGGCCTCGTCGATCTCGATAACGACGGCGACCTGGATGTCTTTATCGCCAACGGACACACGGAAGATAATGTCGAAGCGCGAAGTGCGGCCACCGCATGGCGGGTCCGCAATCTGGTATTGATGAACGACGGAAAAGGACATTTTCGAAACATCACAGACGAATGCGGCGATGGGCTAGCGCCTGTGGAGGCGAGTCGCGGCGCGGCTTTTGCCGACCTCGACAACGATGGAGACATCGACATTGTGGTCCTCAACTCCCGCAGCGCTCCCACCATCATTGAAAACCGAACGAATAACGGAAATCACTGGATTCAGATTATTCTCGAGGGAACCAAGACAAATCGCGATGGCGTTGGCAGTCGGGTCACACTTACCACAGGGGGGTTAAAACTCGTCCAGGAAAAGCTGGGAGGACGTGGTTATCAATCTTACTGGGGTTCACGCCTCCATTTTGGTCTAGGACGGCATAATCACATCGACCAAATTGACGTTCACTGGTTAAGCGGAACAACAGACACGATAAAAAACGTCCCCGTTGATTGTTTTATCAAGATCAAAGAAGGAAGCCAGCGTTTCGAAGTCGTACGGTTACCACGGGCAAAAGGCTCTCCAAAATAGGCTTCTCGGTCATTGCCGATCGAAGCCATGTGAGGGAGGCCACACAGATGATCCTGCGCAGACGCGTTCTGGCTTGGGTGGTGGTGTTGGCAGGAGTTGGCTGCATAGCTGGAATTGTTGTGGTCTTCTTGTGGCGACCGTCATTTAAAGCACAGCCTCATCAGCCAGCAGAGCATACCTCTTCAACGAAAAGGATTATCCTTCCTGACGTCGTCAATAGACCGGTGCCGCAGACGGGTCATCAGATCACGGAGGAGATGGACCGTATCGCCCAATGGCTGGAAATCGCGTTTCCGGACCGCGTGGAAATGCTGGAACTTGCCGCCCGACTGCGCTTTCACCGAGGTGAACTGGACAAAGCAGAACAGTTGTGGCACCGCGCTATAAGCATCGATCCCACCTATCCCTTTGCCCATCACGGGCTGGCAATTGTACGAGCGTTGCGCGGTGACTATGAAACCGCCATCAGGGAATATCGTGAGACGCTTCGCTTCAGCCCACGGGCTGTGGAGCCGCTTCTCGAGTTGGGTGATGTCCTTATTAAAGCCGGAAAAATTGATGACGCTATTGATCTCCTCGAAAATGACTTCCCTTCTACTGTAGAGTCGATATGGCGTTACACCATGCTTGGACAGTGTTATCTGCACAAAGGCGATCTGGCTAAAGCACGGCTCATGTATGAACTGGCCCTTTCCCGTGATCCCAACGATTCCTCTGCTTTATATGGTCTATCGCTCGTTCTGGTCCGTCAGGGTCACCAGGAAGAAGCTGATAAACTGGCCGCGCGGCTCAAGCAGGTTCGAGAAAATGAACGTCAAAACGAGCGGGAAGAACGACGACGTTTTGACGAGCGAGCGGACCTTGCCGGAAAACTTGCCGAGGTTTACGGTGGAATCGCCAGGTTTCTTTTGGCTGTCGATGCAATTGAAGAGTCAAAAGCGGTTGCTCATCGGGCTATCCAACTTCAACCCGACCAGCCGGCGGCGCGGCAGGTTCTCGCGGAAATTCGCCTGAAAGAACTGGCGCCCGTCGCATCAGTCACGCCGTCCGTTTCCCAGGACAAAGGAGACCACCCAACGAACACACATTCGCAAAGGCCACGGCCCCAGGGTGGTTCTCCGACTAAACGGCCGTGACAGCCTGGCAGCGCATCACACGAAATAGTTTTATGACCACGGGCAGGTGAGTTTGCATGATGGCATGCACGCGAGTATCGCCCTGCCGCGAGTTAAAAATGGGCTTGGCCATTTTGGCAGCGCCCGCTTTACTCCTTCTCACTCTGCTGGTGCCGGGATGCCGTCCACCTGAACCGGCGAAGCCCCCCAGCCCCAAAACCGCAGAATCGGCAACGCAGGGTTCTTTGGGCTCTCCCGAGAAGGAAGTCGAGAACCAATCGGTAAGGCCTGCCCCTCCTTTTTTCCGCTTTCGCGATGTAACGGATTCCTGCGGTATTCGCTTCATCCACACAGATGGTAGCAGCGGCCGACGGTACGTGATTGAGCCCATGTCCGCCGGCCTTCTTCTCTTCGACTATGACAACGACGGCTGGATTGACATCTATTTCCTCAACGGCGCTCCACTTCCCGGCTACACCGGTCCCCCTTCTCCGCGAAACCATTTGTATCGCAACCTGGGTGAATGGCGGTTCGTGGATATCACTGACGAGGCGGGAGTCGGAGATACCGGCTACGGCCTGGGAGTTGCCGCCGCCGATTACGACAACGACGGTGACGAGGATATCTACGTCAACAACTTTGGACCGAACGTGTTTTACAGAAATAACGGCGATGGAACCTTCACCAATGTCACCGAACAGACGGGAACGGCAAACGGGGAGAAAATGGGGGCCGGTGTCTGTTTTGTCGATATCGACCGGGATGGATGGGTAGATTTATACGTTGGTAACTATATTCACTTTAATTTTGACCTGCATATATCGCGGACGATTAATGGCGTTCCCTCTTATTCCGGACCACTCGACTATACAGCCGTCCCGGATACTCTCTATCATAACCAAAGAGATGGCACCTTCACGGATATTTCCGGCCCATCGGGCATCTCGCAACTTGCGGGTACAACCATGGGCCTGGTTGCTGGCGACTTCGACAACGACGGGGATGACGATATCTTCATCTGCAATGACGTGCGAGAAAACTTTTTCCTGATCAATGATGGGGCCGGCCACTTCGAGGAAGCCGCCATCGTGCGCGGCGTCGCCTATGATGCTAGTGGATCTCCCCAGGCAAGCATGGGCGTGGACTGCGCCGACCTGAACCGCGACGGCTGGCTGGATCTCTTCATGACGTCCTATCAGAACGAGACCGTCACGTTCTACCGAAACCTCGGCAAGGGGTTCTTTGAAGATGCGACGGCCGTCACCGGAGCCGGTGCGGGAAGCTACCCCTATGTCACCTGGGGTGTTGTCCTTGCCGATTTTGACAACGACGGTGACAAAGACGTCTTCATTGCCTGTGGTCACTTGGATGATAACGTGGAACTTCGCGACCGCAGCACATCCTACCGAGCGAAAAACATTATTCTCATGAACAAAGGCAACGGCCAGTTCGTTAACGTCAGCGCGCAGAGCGGTGACGGACTTCAGGTCGCCAAGAGCAGCCGGGGAGCGGCCGGGGACGACCTCGACAACGATGGACGTATCGATATCGTGATTGTCAATTCGCGAGAATCACCCACGATCCTGCGCAACGAAACGCCGACCCCGTACAACTGGCTGGAACTTGTCCTGGAAGGTCGCGCGAGTAATCGGAGTGCGATTGGCGCTCGGGTCAAAGTGGTGGCTGGCAACCTTGTCCAGTATGACGAGGTCCACAGCGGACGCGGATACCAGAGCGACTGGGGCCGACGACTCCATTTCGGCCTCAGAGAGCACAACGAAGTTCAGCTCATCGAAGTCACCTGGCCGAGTGGACGGATCGACCGGTGGTCGCACATCCCGGCCAACCGAATTATCAAGCTCATTGAAGGTGAAACCGATTGGCTCACGCTGCAGCCCGCAAGGTCGAGTCCTTCTGCCTCAAGAAAAAAACCGCGCCACGTGGTCTGCATTGATCCACGTGGCGCGATTCATTTTCGGAGTCAGTTTTGGACGGGTTCGTCCGATCCGGACGGTAACCGAGCGCGTGGCTCCCCGTCATTGATTGGGCCGGGGTGACGCCGTCGGCATCGTCCGAACACGCTTCTGGATGTCCGTTTCGAGGACACCGAAGGTGGCTTCGTGCCGCTGGATGGTAAGCTGGAGTGCGTGGAGCATCCGCTTGGCAGTGTAAAAATTCATGACAATCCGTTGGCTCACCACGATCGGCTGGGAAGGGATGCCGATCGGCTGCGGATTCAGACCGAAGTCGATGATCACCTCTTCCGGCGTTCCAGTGACGCGACAGAAATTCGCGTAACTGGCCGTCACCTTGCTGTCGTCGATCTGCAGCGTAACCCGAGGTGGTGCAGCCTGCTGTGGCTGTGACTGCGGCTGTTGCGATTCCACGGCAGTTTGTGCAGCCTTGTTTTCCTGATCCGTGGCACCTGTTTCCGGGGGTTGAGGAAGATCGAAGTCTGACACGGCCAATCCCTTTCGTGAAAAATTAGGTCCTCTGAACTCGCCGTCGCACCACGGTGTGGCGCGACCCCACTATCACAACCGGCGGCAAAAAGCAACCGCCAGCACCCATTGTCATGGCATCACTGTCTTTCTAATGGAATATAGCACACATTTCGTAAGGTCATGTTCCGTAACAGCACGGCTACCGATTCCCGGTCGGCCTCCAGCGTTTCATCCCGCGGATCCCGAACCACCGGCAGAAACGGAGAAACCTGAGGCCGGACCATCACGCGATTCGGGGCGATCCCCCTTGATGGCGAAGTTTCAACCATTCTCAGACGGAGAACTCTTTTCACCGCCTGCCGGCGCCGCAGCACCAGTCGAAGCGTCTCCACCGGCACCACTTTTGGGGCCGTTGTTGCCGTTGGCCCGGGCACTCGGCTGCTGTCGGTTTGGCGCAGTCACCGATTCCGAGCGGCGTTCCGTCTCTCGTCGATCTTCCGTGCGTCGTTCCGGATACTTGATCCGCCCGTGGTACATCGCTACGAGTGACTTGATGAGGCTGTCTTCGATGGTGCGGAGCTCTCGTAGCGTCAGATTGGTATCGTCAAACTGCCCCTCATGGAGTTTTTTCTCGGCGATGTCCCGGACAACCGCCTCAATGCGGGACGGGGCGGGGTCTTTCAGGCTGCGGACGGCGCTTTCCACAGCATCGGCCAGCATCAGCACAGCGGCCTCTTTCGTCTGCGGGCGAGGCCCCGGGTACCGGAAGTTATTTTCATCGACCTTGGGCGCCTCCGGTTGGCTTTCCTGCTTGCCCCGAGCGCGTTCGTAAAAATACTCCACCAGCGTCGTGCCGTGATGCTGTTCGATAAAGTCGATGATCAACTCCGGAAGATGATGCTGCCGGGCAAGGTCCGCCCCGTCTTTCACATGGGCGATGATGACTAGGCTGCTCATGGTTGGCTCAAGGGTCTCGTGTTTACTGGGAGCATCGGCCTGGTTCTCGATAAAATATCCCGGCTTGAGCATCTTTCCGATGTCGTGAAAGTACGCTCCAACCCGCACGAGCAGTCCGCGGGCACCGATCGACTCGGCCGCCGCCTCCGCCAGTGCTCCCACATTGATCGAGTGGTTGTACGTGCTGGGGGCCCGGCGAGCCAATTCTCTCAAAAGCGGGTGTGACAGATCGCTCAGTTCCAGAAGCGACATATCGGTGAGCACACCGAAGAAACGCTCCACAAACGGGAGCAACCCCTCCATGAGGAAACCGCTGACCACGCAGGCGAGGGCCAGCCGGCCCAACTCGGCCAGCAACACGGTATCGACCGGGACCTGGTTGAGCAGGGCCACCAGCAGCCGAACAGCCACGCCGACAACCGCCGCTCCCATGCTGACGTAGAGCAATTTGGTCCGCGTGCGAATGGAGTCGAGCTGAAGGATGGCCCACGCGACGACGGCCCCCCACAGCAGGACGGCCCCCACTTCCAGTCCCGTACCAAGCACCACCGCCAGGATCATCACCCCGGCAAAGAGGAGCGCCAACTCGCGGTGATAGGCCACGGCAAGCGTCTGCCCGAAAATGATCATCGGGATCAATTCAGCATAGGGGACCTCTCTGGCAAGCCACTGGGCCAGGGCCACCGTGACAACCAGAAGGACGAGCACGCTGGTAAGGGAATGCAACTTCACCAGGACGCGGCGTTCCCGAAAGAAAAGGTAGAGCGCAACGACCCCCAGAAGGCCCGCCATCAAGAGCCAAACGGCGACAAACCTTTCCACAGCGTGGAGCCAGGCCCCTCGCCCGGCGGCCAGCAATGTCTCTGGTTCCGCGCCCTCGGATTCGGCGGCCCGGAGGTGCCACTGCAAAGTGCCAGCAGGCAAAGCGTAGCGGGCATCAATGGCCAGGTTACCCGACCGCTCTGGTTGGGGGGGCAGCATCCCATGGATGCTGACCGTCAACAGGGTGACCGCCACCAGGCCGAGAACCGCCCGCAACCCCACTTCTGTGCGGCGGAGACGGTTCCAAGCCAATTCCCACTTGGTGGGCACCTGAACCAGTCCGGCCAGGCGCTCCGCGCGTTTTCGTTTTGGTGCACCGAAATTTAGAAGGCCGATTGCACGCCTCCCTTACGCATCAGGTACTTCTTCGATCATGGGTTCGGAGAGCTGGGCCTGCTCCTCTCTCCGATGAGATGGACTGGCCTCAGAGTTCCGCTCCCTCCGCGGCGATCGCCCCTCGTAGGCATCAACAATCGCCTGAACGAGGGGATGCCGGACAATGTCTGCCCTGGTCAACTCAACCTGCGCGATTCCCGGAATATGCCGAAGTCTCGTCCACGCATCGACCAACCCACTCTTCGTGTGGGGAGGAAGATCGATCTGGGTCGTGTCCCCCGACACAACAATCTTGGACTGATGCCCCATCCGTGTGAGGAACATTTTCATCTGGGCCACGGTGGTATTCTGGGCTTCATCCAGGATCATGAACGCCTCGTTCAGTGTACGGCCACGCATATACGCGAGGGGCAGCACTTCTATGCGTTCCTCCTCAGCGTAGCGAGCCGCCACGTCGTACCCCACCATGTCCCGGAGTGCATCCATGAGCGGTCGGAGGTACGGTGAAATTTTCGCCTGAAGATCTCCTGGCAGGAATCCCAGGCTCTCTCCGGCTTCAACGGCGGGTCGCGTGAGGACAACCTTGCGAATCCGCTGCTCACGGAGGGCCGCCACCGCCATCGCCACAGCCAGGTAAGTCTTGCCCGTACCCGCCGGTCCGATGCAGAATACAATATCGTGCTTTTGGATGGCCGACACATATCGGGCCTGTCCGGGCGTGCGCGGATAGACGCGACGCCCGCCGAATACCTCAATGGGGGGGACGTCTTCCTGAATCGGGCCTGCTCTCACCTCCAACAAGAGACGGCGAACCTCCTCAGGTGCTACCGACCCGTTGCGACGGACGAGCGATTGCAGACGCTCCAGGATTTCAGTGGCCTGGAGAACTGCGGCGTCTTCCCCGCTGACATAGATCTTATTGTTGT